>JAGOVS010000231.1 GCA_018060625.1 Bacteriovorax sp.
GAGATAAGACATCAGGAAATTTCTCAAAGAGTTGAATGACCGCCGTAATCAATCCTCCAAAATCTACTGCATTGGCACGATGAAGTTCGGATTCATACTCCTCAAAATAGCCAAAATACTCATCTGCTGGATCCGCTGCATCGGCCATTTGCCGACCGGGGTAATAGCCATTATTTTTAAGAGAATCAATATAACTCAAAATTTCATAAGGATTAATTTCTTTGGTTGAAATCCCTCTTCTTTCTAAGAGCGATTTTGCAATCGCTTTAGATTCACCTTCATCATAAATTGTGAAGTTGCGAGAAAGTCCAAGAAAGTTAGCCTCAGACCTTAATAAACGAGCGCAAAAAGCATGGAATGTTGTTATTTGAAGCGAACCTATATCAAGCGCAGGTAGCTCATGAGCAATTCGCTCACGCATTTCCCTTGCGGCCTTATTAGAGAAAGTAAGGGCCAAGAGTTGATGGGGGCTTACATTTTTCTCATCTAACAAATAGGTAATTCTCGTTACAAGCGTTTTCGTCTTACCAGAGCCGGCCCCAGCCAATATCATGACAGGACCATCGGTTTTTAAAACAGCTTCTTTTTGAACAGGATTGAGAGCACTTAAATTCACCATGAAGTCATATTCTCAAATATTTATTCAACCGTCACTGATTTGGCCAGATTTCTTGGCTTGTCGATATCTGTCCCTTTAAATTTCGCCATGTAATAAGCAAGAAGTTGGTTGACGACATTTACGTATAAAGGGGCCAATTCATCCAAACCTTCAAAGTCGAGAGGAATGTAATAATGACTCAGACCTTGAAGCTCTTGATTGTCTTTAGGGCCTACTCCTACGATTACACCCTTTCGCGCTTTGATTTCTTGAATATTAGAAACAGTTTTTTCAAAAAGATCAGGTGCTACGAGGGCCACATTCACCATCTCCTCGTCTATTAAAGCAATCGGCCCATGCTTTAACTCTCCCGCCGCATATCCTTCTGCATGCACGTAAGCAATTTCTTTTAATTTTAAAGCTCCTTCAAGAGCTATAGGATAATAGGCACCACGACCTGTATAAAAAAATCCTTTATGATTATAAATCGATTCTGCGACAGCTTTAATTTCGTCACTTTTGGCAAGAAGCTTGTCGATGCGTTCAGCAAGAAGAGCAAATTTTCCTGAAAGTGCACGTTTTTTACCTTCATCGTTTAAATCCCCCGACAAGGCCGCTGAGAGCAATCTTCCTGTAAGAGCTTGTTGAGTGAATGCTTTTGTGGAGGCTACCCCGATTTCCACCCCTGCGCGTATCAGTAGATTGTCATCACAATCACGGAAAAGTGTTGAACCTTCTACATTAACAATAGAAAGGGTTTTAATTCCTGCTTTTTTGCAAAGAGATTGAGCCGCGAGCGTATCAGCTGTTTCTCCTGACTGAGAAACAAAAATACCTACATCTCCTTCTCTTAAGATAGGGTTTCTGTATCGAAATTCTGAAGCAAGTTCCACGTTTGCTGGAATACGGTTTAGTCCTTCAAGATAATCTCTTACAACAAGACCAGCATAAGCCGCTGTACCGCAGGCTGAAATGTAAACACGGTTAGGTTTATAGTTGGCAATTTTCTCTAAGGCCTCTTTCCCTTCACCTGCAAAATAATAAGATGTTAAATTTCTGATTAATCCCGGTTGCTCATGGATTTCCTTAAGCATGAAATGCTCAAAATCACCTTTTTCGCTGACTTCCACCGACATATCCTGCTTCTTTGAGAGATATCTGGTGGTTTTAGTTAAATCTAATTCGTAAAAATTAACTAAATTTTTATTTGCTCCTGAGAGATGTACAATGACTTCGTCTTCTGGAAAATAAAGCTTATGCACAATACCAGCAAGAGCGTAAGGATCTGATGAAACAAGAGCCTCACTCGTCACATCATTGATTCCACAGACAAGTGGAGCCCCTCTCTTGATTGCAAAAATTTCACCTGTCTTTGGGTAGAGAATGACAAAAGCAGAATTTCCATGAATTCGCTTGAAAGACTGAGAAATTGCAAGAAGTATCGGTGTTCCTTTTTTTAATTCAAAAGTTACTAATTCTAAAAAAGACTCACTATCAGTTTCTGATTTAAAACTTACCCCATGACCCATAAGCTCTTTTTTGATGTCATTCGCGTTTTCTATAATCCCATTATGAATGATCGAGAGTGTCTCGTTATTGTGCGGATGTGCATTGGCATCTGTAACTCCTCCATGAGTGGCCCAACGTGTGTGACCTATACATGTACGAGCAATGACATTTTTCCCCTGGAGTTCAGCTTTTAAATTGTCCAGTTTCCCGGCTTTTTTGTAATATTGCATTTTGTTGTCTTCATCAATAAAACTCACTCCGGCCGAATCATAACCGCGATATTCTAAACGGCGTAACCCCTCTAGAACTATTTCTACTGAGTTTTGAGAAGGACCAATATAACCAACGATTCCGCACATAAAAACCTACCAAAATGTAAATGAAACCCCACAGCGAGGAATTATAAAACTACCACTACTCTGTCAAAGTGTTTAGACTTTTTTCTCTTCTTTCTTTTTTATGAATCGCTTGGCCATATCCTCTTTAGTCACTTGCTGCCCCCTGGAAATGGCAAATGATCCACTTGGCATGTTTTTTGTTATTGTTGAGGAGGAAGCGACAAAACAATCGTCTCCAATTTCTACTGGAGCTACCGTATGAGAGTCAGATCCAATGAAACAGTTTTTCCCAATTTTGGTTACATGCTTATGGACTCCATCATAATTGCAAGTTATGAATCCGCAGCCAATATTGGTTTCTTCACCGATAAAAGCATCACCCACATAACTTAAGTGAGAAACTTTGACACCTCGATCAAGGACTGATTTTTTAATCTCTACGAAATTGCCAACTTTAGCCTCGGGGCCAATGTCTGAGCCAGGTCTTAGACGCGCAAAGGGTCCAGCGACAGCCTTGATATGAAGATGCGCTCCTTCTAAAATGGAGTACGCTAATACTCGAGCGTTATCTTCAACTATTGAATCTATGACCTGCGCTCCCATCTCAATAGTGACATTTTTTCCAATTTTTGTTTTACCCGTTATAAAAGTGTTGGGATAGATTACACTCCCCTCTCCAATTTCTACCTCACTATCCACATAGCAGTGAGAAATGTCGATAAATCGAACTCCTTCTTCTCGCAATTTGGTCTGTATTTTCTTGCGTAATACTTTCTCAACTTTTTCTAATTGCTGTAAGGTATTCACGCCTAAAAAAATTTCTGCTTCAGGAAAGCAATAAGCTTTTACATTTCTTCCATCCTTAAAAACATCTGTTAAGTAGAATTCTCCCGACTTGTTGTTTGAATCAATCTCTTTAAGATGCTCTAGGACATACGTTGTTTTTAAAAGATATAGACCTGAATTAACTTCTGTCACTTTTCTAATGTCTTCACTTGCATCTTTTTCTTCGACTATATGAAACCCAGAGGCTCCTCTAACGATTCTCCCATACCCTTTCGGGTTAACTTCCACAAAACTTGCAGCAAGACCATCAAGCTTTTCTTCAGTTATTTGCCCAAGCATTAATGTTAGCTCATCTCCTGAAACAACGGGAGTATCAGCACAGATCACCAACGTGTATTGAAAATTTTTTGCGTCCTCGGAAGAATTAAAATATGAGCGAAGCGCATCCGCTGTGCCTAGT
>JAGOVS010000232.1 GCA_018060625.1 Bacteriovorax sp.
CGACGGCCGGATTTAAAATGGCATGGCTTGAAGGATCAACTCCTCCTGTTGATTGCCGCTTAGGAACGATTGTTGATCTGGGGAATGTACTTACTTTTCAATTACAAGGATTAAAACCTTCAACTAACTATGGAATTAGAATATGTGCATATGATTCTTCTTCTCATTTATCTTTTGGACAGTATACAACTCTAAAAACGCAAACAGCTCCTAATCCTACAAATTTGTTTGTTACATCAGAAACCCCAGGTACGGCAATAATCCATTGGACAAGCGGTGGAGGAATAACTGAGGGATTTAAAGTGGCGTGGGTCTTAGGTACTACTGCTCCAGCAGATTGTAATCAAGAAACAAATGTATATGTCGGAATGGTTTCCTCATATACGATTACCGGAGTAACTCCAGGAGAAAATATAAGTGCGCGAGTGTGCGCTTATGATTTGGCCTTATCAGATCATTTAAGTTCTGGGATAACTATTACTGGATCGATCATTGAATCAGGTTGGTATCAAGAGGCCTATATTAAGGCGGTTAATAATGGTGCGGGTGATAATTTTGGAGCAAGTCTTTCTCTTAGTGGAGATACTCTTGCGGTAGGGGCGTTTTTAGAAGATAGCAATCTAACAACTATTACTAACGGTGAGTCTGCTGGTAGTGATAATTCAAAAGCTGATAGTGGGGGCGTATACGTTTATAAGCGTTCAGGAAAAGCCTGGATTCAAGAAACTTTTATAAAAGCAGGCAATAGTGATTTGAATGATAAATTTGGAGAGAACATTTCACTTGATGGAAATACACTCGCAGTTGGAGTAAAATGGGAAGACAGTAATGTGCGCGCAATTACTAATGGAGTGGGAGTAACTGAAAATAATTTAAGTGTAGACAGCGGTGCAGTTTATGTTTACAAACGCACTGGTGCTAATTGGATTCAAGAAGCCTATATAAAATCACTCAATTCTGATTTCGATGACGGCTTTGGTGCAAGTGTTTCAATCAGTGGAGATACGCTTGCGGTTGGGGCCGTCTATGAAGATAGTAATCTATTAACGATCACTAATAGCAATACTTTTTTTAGCAGTAATAATGGTAGAGATGCTAGTGGTGCCGTTTATATTTATAAACGTAGTGGGACTACTTGGGTTCAAGAAGCCTATCTTAAAGCAGATAATGCTCGGACATTTGATAATTTTGGAAGAAGTCTCTCTCTTAGTGGAGACACTCTGGCCGTATTTTCATTTGATGATAGTGCTCAAACAACGATTACTACCAGTGGAAATGCTGGGACTACTAGTAATGAAAGTGGGGCCGTTTATATTTTTAAGCGAACGGGATCAAATTGGGTTCAAGAAGCTTTTATTAAAGCTTCTAATAATGGCGCCGATGATATTTTTGGGCTTATGCTCTCAGTAAACGATGACACTCTCGTTGTGTCGGCAATTAATGAAGATAATAGTAGAACGGATATCACTAATGGCAATATTGCCATCCTGGATAATAATTCGGCCAGCAACAGTGGCGCCGTTTATGTTTACAAGCGCTCAGGAGGAGTTTGGACAAGAGATGCCTATATTAAATCGGCCAATAACAGAGCAGGAAATCTTTTTGGTTATAGTGTTAATGTTAGTGGCAATACTCTTGTAGTCGGCGCTCCAAATGAAAGTAGTAATCAAACAGTTATTACTAATGGCACAACTGCCTCAATAAATACTTCTAATAGTTATTCTGGTGCTGTTTATATCTATAAAAGATCACTTATGGGATGGATCCAAGAAGCTTATGTTAAAGCAGTTAACAATAATAGTTTAGATTATAATGGAGACTATTTTGGAATCAGCCTCTCCTTAAGTGGAGATACTGTTGCTGTCGGAGCAACTGGTGAGTCTAGTAATCAATCAATAATTACAAACGGGACCAGTGCTAGTATTGATGTAACAAGTTCTACTAGTGGAGCAGTCTATGTTTATCGAAATCTATTTCGACTTTTTGAAGTCACAAATCTTAAGGGCATAGCAAATTCAAATTCTATCACACTAAGTTGGCCAAATGCTGGCGGTTCGGCCATTGGATATACTTATGCCTATCAGTCCGGTGCTAATGCACCAATCGATTGTCTCGCAGGTACTTCTTTAAATGTGGGAAATGTGAATTCTGTTGTCATTGCAGGACTAGCTTCATCGAGTACATACTCATTTAGAGTTTGCGCTAATCAAGACAGTAGTACTTCTAGCGACGGTGCTATTTTGACAGTTGTAACGGCACCTTAAAAATAGTTGAATTATTATTTGCAATGAGGGTGGCTATTTAAACTATGCGGTCATATAAAAACCTACCTGATCTATTTTTCCTCAAAATGTTTCCAACTACCATCTGTTTTATTTAATGTTCTTAACTTTAATACAATATGTGCACCATCATTATTCCATCTCATCCCTGCTTTGCACATTCTTTCTTTGTCATTTTTTGTATGCTTTTTAAGCAATACTTTTTTGAAAATATTTAGTAGGTCTTTTACACTACCTTCTTTATTTTTTAAGTATAATCTCAAAAGGAGTTTTCCAGTCAAGACATTTCATCAGTCTATTGTTAATTTCAAATTCTATCTTTTTTCGAGTTTTAATTGATATTGAAGAAAATACAATATTGAGAAAAGGTGCCTAGTCTTTTAGTAAATGCTCTTTGGTCAAGAATTCAAAAAGCTCTTGGATTTCTTCCGGCGTCGTGTCTTCTGGGGCGTCTTGAATGACCTGATTTAAAGAACAGGGGGACTTTAACTTGCAAAGAATTGTAAATTGATTTTTTGTGATAATTCGTGTTCGCACAACTTGATTTGTTTTAAAAATAATGAGCTGCTCTGGACTGTTGAAAGACAGAAGCTCTCTTCTTTTTTTGTTTTTGAGAGCGCACAATTCTTGTATTTGAAAATGATAGCTTGCAAGTTGAACAGGACCAATTAATTTAACCAGGGCCGTTTCACATTCAAGCACTTTATAGAGAGCGTGGGAATCAAGTCCTGATTCATGGGGCGCATGGAAAATATTTTTAAAATCCCATTCAAAGCAGGCCATTTCAGATAAAAAAGGAAAAGAATTCAGAAGGGGATGAGATTTTAAAAAATCATTTAGTTCTCTGCCATATTCATCTAAGTTCGAATAGACCGACACATGCCCTTGGATGAATTCAAGAGCAAGTTGATAAAAATGTTCATCTCCAATAAAAAAATGAATCATTGTATATGTGTTTTTTAAGGCTTCCGTGAGTCTTGCTTGATAGTCTTCTTGGTATATTGCAATTGCCCTGCTAGGGGAGAGCTTTTGCGAATCTTTTAAAAGAGATGCAAGATCGGACTCCTGATTTTTTAGACCAGAGATTGTTTCAACAAAAAGGTGGTTAAAAAGTTTTTGCATGATCATTTTGATTCCTCTCTCACTGCTCCAATTTGACGAATTTGATCTTCAAGAATATCAAAAGAAGGAATATCTTCATCCCATTCAAAAAGAGTGGGGATGTCTCGCCTTTTTTTTAATACAATTTTGTAAAGTTCAATGAGTTCTGGGTAAAGAGGTCTTGAGTGGGAGTCAAAGTAAAAGCCTTCACGTTCGCTAAAACCGGCCAAATGAATTTCTTGAACTTTATCCATTGGGATCGCACTTAAATAATCAGTTGCAAGAA
>JAGOVS010000233.1 GCA_018060625.1 Bacteriovorax sp.
CAAATGCAAGAGACATTAAATGAGCTGAATCAAGTTTTGAAGAGCCGTGTGCGGGAAATCCGCAAGCACGGTTCTGCGAGGGGCCACCTTTTTATTAATTCGGTAAAAAGGTAGTCTACTCGATGACAGTTTTGCAAAAGAAGGGGAGGAAAATGAATCTTAATAATTATATATTAAAACTTATCTTCTTACTTTTGCTTGTATTGCAAATGGGAGGAATGAGTATGTCTGATGCCAACGAATTTAAAAAACCAACCAAGGAAGAATTAAAAAAACTTCTCACAGCAGAACAGTATACATGCACTCAAGAAGAAGGTACTGAAGCTCCATTTCGTAATGCTTATTGGAATCATCATGAAGACGGAATTTATGTTGATGTCGTAAGTGGTGAGGCGCTTTTTAGCTCCTTGGATAAATTTGACTCAGGAACAGGCTGGCCTAGTTTCACAAGACCGATAGATGAGTCGGCAATAAGTACAAAGACAGACTATAAAATAGGGGCACCGCGAACGGAGCTGCGTTCAAAAAAAGCGGACTCACACTTAGGGCATGTTTTTGATGATGGACCCGGTCCCAAGCATAAACGATTTTGTATCAATTCTGCTGCTTTAAAATTTATTCCTGTTCTGAAAATGAAAGAAGCAGGATACGGAAAATACTTAATAAACTTCAAAGATAAATGGCATTGGGATGAAGCGGTGATTGCCGGTGGGTGCTTCTGGGGAGTTCAGGAACTTTTTCGAACTAGACCTGGAGTGATCTATTCAGAGGTTGGTTATACCGGGGGCAGAGGAGAGCAAGCACAATACGCAAGAGTGAAAACAGGGAGTACGGGACATGCAGAAGCTGTTAGAATTCTATTTGACCCCAAGCTTACGAGCTACACAGAGATTCTCCTGTATTTTTTCAAAATTCATGACCCTACGTCAATGAATCGACAAGGAAATGATGTTGGATCACAATATCGTTCGGAAATCTTTTATCTCAATGAAGAACAAAAAAAAGTTGCTGAAATAATAAAGCAAAGAGTAGACAAGTCTAAAAAATGGGAAGGAGCAGTTGTCACTAAAATAGAAAAACTTTCTTCATTTTGGAGAGGAGAGGAATACCATCAAGATTATTTAGTGAAACATCCTGGAGGGTATACTTGTCATTTTCCAAGGAAAATTGAATTTTAGATGAAATTTTTACATCATACTCCCTAAAATTTTTAATTGCATTATAGTCATTGAATGAAAAAATCGACTATTATAAAAATTTTTCCTCTTTTTCTTATTCAATTATTCATGGTGTCTTCTTCATATTCTCAACTTCTTACCAAAGAAGAAGTCAGCAACGCTTCAGGAGAGTTGCGTGAATTAGTCGATAGGGTAAATGATGTTTACCGACCAATTTTCAGAAAGAATTTATTGCGCTTTAAGATTCGTGCCGATTTTAATGAAGAGCTTGCGATGGATATTAATGATCGCATAACTCATTGGGGATCCCCTGCATCCGCTGATTTTTTCCCTCATCGCCTAGGGGTAGTGGATTTTAGAGGTGAGACAATGGCCTTAGATTATATGACTAAGGATGTTGGAGCTTTGATTTTATGTCATGAAATAGGCCATCTCATTGGAGGAGCACCTCTTAACAAAAAACTTAGTTTTGAGGGAAAGTGGACAACATCTGAGGGTCAGGCCGATTATTTTTCTACTCTTAAGTGTGTGAAGCGGCTATGGCAATTAGATGAAGCTCAGATTTTAGAGAGGGATCTCGATATCCCAGATTCACTTTGGAATAAATGCGATCTCCAATTTGAGGAACTTAAAGATCGTGGTATCTGCCAAAGAAGTTTAAAGGCCATTAATAATTTGGCAAAAAGCTACTTTTACTCTCGCTTACCCAGTGAGAAGGCGATTAGTTTAAATCGTCACTCGGCCAATATCGCTGATGTAACGATTGAAAAGTACCCTGACGATCAATGCCGAATTGATATATTAGTAGCAGGGGCGCTTTGTAACAAAAAGGGAAAACTTTCAAAACTAGACCCAACATTAGGAGTCTGTGCTGAAGAAAACGGGGATATTCAAGGTGTAAGACCTCGGTGTTGGTATAAACCACTTTCTCTTCAGGAACTTGGTGCACTCAAAGACAAAAATATGCTAGAAAAATTCCGCTCTTTGATCAGGGATTAGTCTTATTTGTCTTTTAAATGAAAACTAGCTTTATCCACTTTGCCAGAAAACGAAATCGTAAGCATTAATACAAAATTTTTCTCTTTGTGAAGGTAAGAGTTGGCCGGACTAGCTGAGTAATGGTCATTCTCAAAACTAAGTGTTAAGGGGTATTCCTTGCCGTTGACTTGAGCAATGGCCGAAAGAGAAAGTTTTTTATCGGTAATCGTTTTGCGATCATGTCCTGTAATGTAAATACTGGTACGCTCTTTATCTTGAACAACTTCCAGAATGGCATTATTTGTTTTTTTGACAATACCACCATGTACTGCTTTAAGTTCTGGAAGCTCATCTAGCGCCAATAATGAAAAAGAGAGTAAGCATATTGAGATGAGTGATAGTAATAATTTCTTCATTTTTTTCCTCGCAATAATGAGATGGATTAATATCTTAATAATAGTCCAATTACTCCAAAAAAGAAGTGAGAAATATCAGCTTTATCAACTTTAAATCACTAACTCTATTGGAGACTCAATTTTGTGCTTTTCAAAACTACGCGGCCAATTTGATCGCATCGTATTTGATAAAAGCTCTAATATAAAAACGAAAGAGACTGCTAACTTTTTCATATTCTTCTCAACTGATTGGCCAGCTTTTGATGATTGATTACCACTGTTATTATTTGACATAAATGACTCCTGTTAAGAAAACGATTTTGTTTTCTTGTGATCACAGGATCTCGCAATTACTTTTAGAAAAAAAATATAATATTCAAATGGAGATCATAGGGCAGAAGTGTGAGAAGATTCTCTAGCGTCTGATGTCGGACTTGCAAATGATAGACCTGAGATTTTTTCAATTTCTTGAATTGAGGTTTTGTACTTTTCCCAATCCTGTGAGTCTGTATCTGAGACCTGAAGCCCTGGGCAATTTCCTTCAGCGTCCTTAATGGCCATCGTACCATCTCTTAGAGTGTTGGGCATGATGACGGCGAGGGTTTCGATAATCTTATTTTTAGAATCAAGAACATAGATAATCTTGAAATTTTTCGATGGAATTGGAATATCTTTTTGAGGACCGATATGACCAAAATCTTGGTCATAAATGGGTCCGCTTAGGATGTATAATTTTTTTTCTTGCTTTTGGACAAGATTGCGAGAATGCCGCTCAAGGTGTTCCCAGATTATACGATTTAAATACGCGGTTTGCGGAATCATATTACTCATAAGAAAAGTAGTCTCGTTATTTGAAAGAGAATCTGTACGGTCAGCTGAAGGGACTTGGTGACCCCGATCATAACAGCTACCACGGTATTCAGTAGAGGTCACAGCTCCCTTAGAGTTCATGGTCTGAGAGAGATAATTATTTAAATCTTGATCTACTGAGAACTGATTTGATCTGCCGGATTTTCCCATTAAATTTGCAGCTAATTTCCATGCAACCCAATTAGGGGAGCGGCGAAATTTATTGTAAGAAATGATATATTGTTCTCGAGATAAAATGATTT
>JAGOVS010000234.1 GCA_018060625.1 Bacteriovorax sp.
AAGTGAAGCGCTTACTTGTCCCAAGAGAGATGGCCTTGCGAAGAAGTGGGTTCGATGTAAAAACATAGGCCCTAAAACCTTTGAAGTTCTGTTTTAAATTTTCCCCGTACGCGTGGTATAGATTTTTAAGTTCTTCTTCTTCCCCCATTCTCTCTCCATAAGGAGGATTGGCGATGACAATTCCTGGAGGTTCATCCATGGGGGTAATTTTTGTGGCATCTCTTTTATTCAAAGTCACAATTTGTTGATCAATCAAAGCATTCATAAGATGAATGCGAGTCGTTTCGAGTGCTCTTTCTGTAATATCAAAGCCAAAAAACTGTCTTGTCTGTAATTCATTAAGGGCGCTTAGTGAATGGTTGTAAATCACTTGAGCGCGTTCTTCAAAAAGGCGATGAGATTTTCTGTCTGCGAGAAACCAAGGGTGCTTTAAAAAATCAAAAACAGGGGCCTTCTTTTCGATGTATTGGCGAACTTTTAAGTAGGTAGGCGCTACTTTTGCCTTAATTAAAATGCCTTCAATGAGAAAAGTTCCAGATCCACACATGGTATCCGTAAAAAGATCTTTTTCTGGGTCAAAGTCCGTAGTCATAATGATCGCGGCAGCAAGATTTTCTCGAAGAGGGGCCTTGAGAGATTCTTCTCTGTACCCACGGTTTGAAAGTGGGTCTCCGCACATATCGACGAGAATGCGAGCATTGAAGAGATCCGTTCCTGGTTTCCGTTCAACTCTCAATAAAAAGGTAATATCTGGTCTGCCAGTATCAACTGAAGGGCGCTCTCCAAATTTTTCTCTGAAGTTATCAGCAATGGCGTCTTTTAAAAGTTGAGAGAAGATAATAGAGTTACTAAAATGTTCTCTGGCATCGCGATCAAAAAGGGTATTGATCTTAAAAGTTTGATGAACGCTGAAGACTTTATCCCACCATTTTTCTTTGGCCCTAGCGTAGAGATCTTTTTCCGAAGCAATCGTATAAACTTGCAGTTCTTTAAATACGCGCGAAGCCACTCTCGAATTTAAAAGAACATCAATGGCCTCTTCCGTTTCACACTTAAAGGCGATACCGCCTTTTTCTACTTCTATACGATTGATCCCGAGAGAGCGAATTTCTTTTTCTAGGAGTCCTTCAACTTCTCTTGGGCAAGAGGCAAAAAAGGTCGATTGGTCGAATTCTTTAGTTCCATCGGGGTTAACTTTTGCGCGAGCATTGGATTTGACGTCGCTGACTTTTTTTTCTGGTCGTGCTGGTCTTTCTGTTCTTTCTGTTCTCTCTGTTCTTCCCGGACGGTCTTTTTTGTAAGGCTGCTTTGCCATGTTCATTTCCTATAAATGTTCTAGTTGTTTCATCTGATAATAATCGCGGGCCCTAGTGATTAAATCTCTGTAAGAATTCTCCATCAATGGATTGAGGTTTCGTTCCTTGAAGCGCTTGATTCGCCAAAGTGAAATGGACATGAGTCCTAAAATAATGGCCTCATCCAAAAACTTTTTTTCTTCTGTTCTTAATGTTCTGATAGCTTCATAGCCTGAGAGATAAGAGTTTACAAGGGGGGAGATAATTCTTCCTTTCTCTAAACAAGTTCCAGAGATGGAAATCCCTAAGTCCAGCAGATATTCTCCGATCCCAGCTTGTTCAAAATCCAATACAGTACTTAGATGGTTATTATTAAAGAGAGTGTTGTCGTAATAGAGGTCACCGTGAATGATACCTTTTTCAAAAGAAATGGAGAGAAAATTTTCCAAGTGGTCGGGAAAAAAATCATGAAAAGCCTGGCCATAATCGCTGGGGCATTGGGCACTTTTCGTATAATGGAGAATCTCTCTTGCCCCGAAACCAACAGCTTCGTGGACACGTAAAGTTTTAAGAGATGCCCCTTCATGCTTGAGAGAATGTAAACGGGCCAAAGCTTCACCCACTTCTTTGCAAGTATAATCTGAAGGCCCAGGGGGGATTCCCTGAACAAAAGGGTAAATCACACCAAAATAATGTTCATATTGATAGACAAGTTCGCCGCTACTCAGTGCAAAAGGTTTTAAGGAATAAGGGTAGCCGCGTTGATTTAAGTAAAGTAAAATGGCCTGTTCTTCCGCCAGTTGAGATTGATTTTTGTCGTTGGAAATTTTTAACAAAACAGTTTCTGCTTCGAGATCTACGCGATAATTAGAATTGGAAATTCCCAATGAAAGTGGAGTCAATTGGAGAACTTTCGATCTTCCATAAAGATTGAGAATGTCTTCTGCCTCTTTTAGGCCTATTTGCGTATAGCTTGCCATTTGTTTATTACCTTGTGACAGGGGGAAGATGCTGCTATATTAGGTCAGATTTATTTTAACGTAATTTTAACAATCCACTAGGGGGAATTATGGCCTTTACCGATTATAAAGTAAAAGATATGTCACTTGCAGAATGGGGACGTAAAGAAATTGAAATTGCTGAAGCAGAGATGCCAGGTCTTATGGCGCTTCGTGCAGAGTTTGGTAAAACTAAGCCTCTAAAAGGTGCAAAAATTGCGGGCTGTCTACACATGACTATTCAAACCGCTGTCCTAATCGAAACATTGACGGAACTTGGAGCAGAAGTTCGTTGGTCATCTTGTAATATCTTTTCAACTCAAGACCAAGCGGCGGCGGCCATTGCAGCTGCAGGGATTCCTGTTTTTGCTTGGAAAGGGATGAATGATAAAGAATTCGACTGGTGTATTGAGCAAACGCTTAAGTGGGCAGATGGATCAGGTCTTAACATGATTCTTGATGATGGTGGGGATCTCACTGTTATGGTTCACAATAAATACCCTGAACTTATTAAAAACATCAAAGGACTTTCAGAAGAAACAACGACAGGTGTTCATAGACTTTACGACATGATGAAAAAAGGCGAATTGAAAATGCCTGCTATCAACGTCAATGATTCAACAACAAAGTCTAAATTCGACAACCTTTATGGGTGTAGAGAATCACTAGTTGATTCAATTAAGAGAGCAACTGATGTCATGGTTGCAGGGAAAGTATGTGTTGTTGCTGGTTACGGTGATGTTGGTAAAGGATCTGCTGGATCTTTCAAAGGTCTTGGTGGACGAGTTATCATTACTGAAATCGATCCCATCTGTGCTCTTCAGGCAGCAATGGAAGGTTACCAAGTAATGACTATGGATGAAGCGGCTAAAATCGGTGACATCTTCACAACGGCAACGGGATGTGTGGACGTTATTACAGCTAAACATTTAGAGATGATGAAAGATGGAGCAATCGTTGCTAACATTGGTCACTTCGATCTAGAAATTGAAGTTGCTTACTTAAATACAAAATCTGATATTAAAAAAGTAAACATTAAGCCTCAAGTTGATCAATACGTTTTTGCTAACGGAAAGAAAATTATTCTTCTTGCTGAAGGCCGTCTTGTTAACTTAGGTTGTGGAACTGGACATCCATCATTTGTCATGTCGAACTCTTTCACTAACCAAGTTATGGCCCAGATTGAACTTTGGGAAAATCATAAAAACTACAAAAATGAAGTTTACGTTCTTCCAAAGCACCTTGATGAAAAAGTTGCTCGTCTTCACTTAGAAAAAATTGGAGTGAAGCTAGATAAACTTAATGGCAAGCAAGCTGAATACCTTGGGGTAAAAGCAGAAGGGCCATATAAGCCAGA
>JAGOVS010000235.1 GCA_018060625.1 Bacteriovorax sp.
TAAACCACAAAAATTCTAACAGAACCTAACACCTTGATTTCTTAATTGTACATTCTCCCACTTTCTGAATATAGTGCCTCAAAATTACTTTTAAGAAGGTTCCAAATGAAATCATCTCTTTTTTTACTTCTCGGTTGCATCATCTTTACTTCTTGCGGCCACAAATCAGAAGATGAGGTAAACTCTCCTCGCCCTCAAATAAATGATTCCGCAGAATCAAATTCACAAGTTGAAAAATTAACGGGGCAATTAGATGATCTAAACTCTTACGAGGCCCATGAAATGAAGGCAGCAGGGCTCGTCTTTATGAAAAGCCTCACCATTCAAAATGATCAAACCATTGCCTCATTCAATTTTGATCGCTCAAAAATTTCTCCAACAAGTTCTCCCGAAGCTCTTGCTGAAGTCATGCAAGTCTTCGCAACAAAGGCCCAAGATCTTTTAGATAAAGCAAAAAATCATCAAAAGAATAAAGATGGTGTCGAGATTCAATTGGATGAAACGACTCAAATGGATTTAAGGTTAAAAATTGAATTATGCCAAAACAAAATGAAACTCTTAAATGAATTAAAAACAAACACTGCTCCTGACTTACAACTCAGTCACATGAATAAAGAAATCAATGAAATCTCCGCTTTTGAATCTGCCGAACTTCGTCCCATCGGGCTTGCCTTTAACAACAAAGAAACCTATATCAACGGTCATTATTCCAAATCCATGACTTTAGAATTTATTAATCCCTCTAATACTCTCCCAAGCCGCACTTATGTCGAGGCCCTTGCTAAATACATAACAAAGGGTTCTGATTTCTTGCAAAAATATAAAAAAGGCTCTTTTGATCAATTTGGCAATAAACAGGCCATCCCTGAAATTTTTAAACAAGAGCTCACTATCAAAATTGAGTTATGTAAAAACGTCATAAGAGAAATTCTCGACTAATAATCTTTCTTAGAGAACATAACCCCAACCTGAGAGCCACCAGAGCTTATATTAACCTTTAAGCTTGTATTGGTGGCCCTCGATAAAAATCCTCCCACTTCAAAGTGGTTAAATTTGCCATTACTCCAATCGTATTGAACAAAGACACCGAGATCACTAATGGCCTTTTTAGGTTTGCTTAAAATGCCGTCAATATCAATGGTGTTTAAATGAACTCGTTTTTGTAAAATCCATTCATGTCTTTTTTGGGCCGGAATTTTTTTAATCGTTTTAACTAAGTCATTATCCATAAAAACCTGCTGCCCACCAAAGCCATCGACAAATTTAAGGACATATTGTTCTGGATTTTTAAGCGCAAGGGATCTGTCTTCTTCCAGCATTGAAGCGGGTAAAATGGCCTTATCTAAAAGAGATGCTGATTTCATCATTTTTAATCTCAGTGCTCGGTCTGCAAGAATGGGTAAAATACTTTTGGCCGCAAAAAGCCCCGTCACAAACGGGCCATAATGCGGAACCTTTTGTCTTACCAATTGAGCATAGAACGCCTGAGATTCCTGATAGTCCTTTATTGTTAAAGCAAAGCTCACCATAAAGCTTTCTGGAAACCAATCCTTCCCTATTTTTATTTTTCCCTCTTTAATCTGAATTTTTTCTTCTTTTAAAAATGGATAATCATCCCTTTCAACTTTGAGGTTATAAACCGATGGGGTGATTAATCTTAAATCGTATTTTTTTTCAGAGGCCCTTCTTAAAAGACATTCTTCATCCCAATTATAACAATCTGTCTGAAAGCGAGCGAGGCTTTTCCCAAGACGTTTCATATTGTTAATTTCAGCAGTTGATGTATCCAGTGAGAAATATTTTTTTTTAAGTTCAGGCATTAATGAAAATAAAGTGTCGTGAATAAAAGGCATCCTGGCCAATCCATCAAAGCCAATTTCGTTGATCTCTAAAAGCTTGGGTGGATTGAGTGGTGAGGGGTCCCCGACAATGGCCATATCAAATCGTAAGCTCCCTACTAATCGCTCAGGTCTATACTTTATCACTTTCAATTCTTTCAATAGAAAGTCCCGCACTGGCCCTGAAGGGAAAATGGCCTGTACCTCTGATTCCGGAAGAGTAATGAGTTTCATGATCAGCTCAGTGATCTCTCTTGCCGTCTGGTTAATAACGGGTAAATAACTTCCTGGAAGAATTCTAGGGTATATGGAGCAGTCTTGATCTGTGATATCCGATAGTCCAGAGTCAACAAAAGCATTCCATACGCTATTTTTATGATTTTCAACTTCAATCTTAGACTTCTTGAATTGTTGAATATGTTTTGGAGACTCTTCATGGAAATGATGGTTAAAATTTAATGCTTTCTTCAATGACTCATCCCCTATAATGTTTTTTTTTTATTATAAACCATTCTTTTTTTTAGGGTTAAGAAAAAGCCTCCCACTCAACTATTACCTCGTCCGCTTTTTGCCTGATTGAACATATCTGGGCCTGGACTAAAATAAGACTATGGGATTGCCACAAAAAAAAATTCAACACCAAGGCCTATCGCTTATTCGCTCAAAAAATGCGTTTAATGCTGAATTAGAATACGAATTCTTTCACAATTTTCAATCCCCTCACACTCGCAAATCATACCGTATCGACATCACACAGTTTTTTGATTTTTTGCGGGACCATTTTTTAGAGGTTACAAATTACCACGATATTAAGCGGGTGCATCTTGTGGCCTTTCGTAATTGGCTTTCTGATTCCGGCATGGCGCCTAAAAGCATTAATAGAAAGATGGCCGCTAATTCCAGTTTTTTTGATTTTCTCGTTGAGAAAAATATCTTGGATTTCAATCCAACCACTTCTATTAAACGTCCTCGTCAAGATGTCACCACTCCTACTAATGACGTTAGTGATGAGCAAATCCAGCATCTCCTTGATCTAGTCGATCATCAAAAGGGCGCGGGCCTTCTTCATCGTGCCGTGATTTACACCCTTTTTACTACCGGTATCCGCAAGGCCGAACTTATTAATCTTCGATTAAAAAATTTCACGAAGAAAGATCAATATTATATTATCGAAATTCGCGCAAAGGGCGGAAAACAACTGACAAAAGTGATTCATCCCAAATGCGCTGAAGTCATTCTGGATTATCTTGAGTATCTGCAACTTGAATCCCCCCATGAGGCCCTTCATCCTGAAGATTGGATTTTTCGCCCTTCAAAAAACCCCCTCGATCCAAAACACATCATCAAGCCTCTTAACCCCAAGTCCGTCGATTACATTATAAAGTCTTGGTGTAGAAAAGCAGGCATTGAACAGAAGATCTCCCCTCACTCGGCGCGTGCAAGTTATATAGGCTCGGCCCTCGAAAGCGGAATTGATCTCTATAAGGTATCCCGAGACGTAGGACATGCTTCTGTGAAAACAACAGAAGAATATAATAAGCGACGCCAAAAACTCTCAGAAAGCCCCGTTTTTGGATTGGGCTTTATGAAAGGGTCTCAAGAAAATAAGTCGTGATGCCCATTTTTTAGGGCACCCCTCAATCTTCTTACCAATCAGTTATAGTTTTATTCAGGATTATCCGATAGGTCGAGTACACTATTAGGAGAATGATGAAACACTGTCCTTTATTCCTTTTAATCCTTTTGATGAGTAGCTCTGCATTTTCCGCGGAGACGAAAACTCTTACCCCAGATAAGCAGTATGGCGCAG
>JAGOVS010000075.1 GCA_018060625.1 Bacteriovorax sp.
GCTTGGAACAGAATCAATATAGCGGAAGCAGTGCAAGTATCCCTGTTTTAGACCTCAAGAGGTTTAATTTATCTGAAAACTTAATGATGTTGGGAAGTTAAATCGACATGGTGCCCTGCGAGGGACTTGAACCCCCACGCTTGCGCACCAGATCCTAAGTCTGGCGTGTCTGCCAATTTCACCAGCAGGGCGTCGATTTGTGTGAGGTATTTTTACTCAAAATACAGGGAACTGACAAGAAAAATATGAATTAGGATGCTTTTTTCTCGTAGGATGATATCTTTTTCTCCATTTCGCTCAAGGCCGCCACTAAAGTTACATTTTCTTGTTTAAGCTTAAAGATCTCTTTTTTCTTTTCCACTAGATCCGTTGAGACTTCTTGCATTCGTCCGTTAAGGTTATCGATTTGCTTTATATAATTATCATTATTCTTCGTGTTCACTGTACTCATAAGTGAAGAGCCTTTTTTCTTCTTGGATTCTTCTAATTGTGCTGATGAATATTTTAGCTTTTGCTCCATCTTCTTATTTTCTAAAACTTGTTGTTTTAATTTTTCTTCTAGCCCTCTTTTTTCACTGGCAAGACTCGTAATAAGGGCCTCTTCGCTTTCCGTGTTTGATTTTGAATGAGTCGCCTTTTCATCTCTTAGCTTGATAAGTTTTTCTTTTTCTTGAATAAGTTTATATTCAAGATCCGTGCACTCCTGCTTGTATTGCTCAATTGAAGTCTGGGCCATGTGGAGCTCATTTTTTAGCATGACGACGTCTTTATCTTTCTTATTACCCGAATCATGATCTTGCCTATCAATATTGCCATTGATGATATTGATTTTTCTGAGTGCCAACTCTAATTTAGCCGTAAGTGCTCTATTTTCATTTTGCAGTTTTTCTATTTTCTCTTTATTGTTATGTTCCTCACTATTTGTACGCTCTTCATGCAGTTGATCGATTCGAGCTTCTAGTTCTGAATATCTCAAATCCTTTGCATCAATAATTTTCTCATGATCTTCTTTAAGCTTTGTAAGGAATTTATCTTTCGCACGAATGACTTCCACTGATTTAGTCAATGCTCTTTTTAATTCAGCAAACTTTGCCATTTGAATATCTTCTGTCGAAGGCATTATTTCTTGAATCTTCAACATCTTAATCTCATCGCGCAAGCTATCTAACTCTCCACTCATTCTTTCAATCGTCTCTTTTTGTCTAATCACAAGTGCGGTTAACTTATCCGACTCTAAATCTGCGCCCATTTGCTTATTAGAACCAGAGAAAACGCGGACAAAGGCTTCTTCAAGATGTTCTTTTGGCATTGGTGCATTTAAAATGGCCTCTTCTATCAAACTTGCCACAATAACCTGGACATCCTCAATACTTGCTTCTAATTCAGAGGCCACCACCCTAATAATATCACTTTCAACAATATTCTTGTCCTGCCCCTTTAAAAGAGTCACTTCATCCTTTATTCTTTCAATAATAGCGGTTTTCTTCAATTCCCATTCTTCATCTGTCCGCACATCGGTAACACCTTTTATGCGAATCACATCATCTGCAAGATCATTTATTCCTTTAACCTTAAATATTTCAGAAATATCTTCTAAACTCTTCTCTCCAAGTATTTTTTGAACTTCTTCTACGAAAGGGTTGAGGTTAGATTGAGAAATGCGAGTGACATACTCACTTACACCTTCATAGATCTCCTCATCTTTAAGCATTTTTAAAATGAACTTTTTTAAATCTAAATCTAATTCATTCAACGCATCTTTTTTAGGATACTTCTCCAAATAGGTATCGATATCATCCGTGGTGAGAAAATCTATTCCAACAGGTTCTTCCTGCATTTTTCTTACTTTTTTAATAAAGAAGCAGAATTTTCTAGCAAGATGAATGCGCCGAGATTGATCACTTCCTTGCTCATTGGCTTGGTAAGTGACAAATTCAACTTCTTGGTCTAAGACATTCACTAACAAAGACTCTGAATCAGTTAATTTTCTTATGCCTACTTTTTCAGAAAAAAAATAACTCTTAAAAGTTTTCAAATCCTTATCTTTAAACCAAAGTGAGGAAATAACAAGTCGCTCCCTTTTTTTGGCATAACTTAATTCATAAAAGTGACTCTTGCCTCTCATCTCCTTTAAAGAACTCACTTCTTTTTTTAATAAAGATGGTGGAACAATAAATGAGAATTCAACGGCAAATCCTACATCTGAATAAGAAAATGAGAGATCTATAGGTGAACTCTCTTCCAATCCCTCTATCATTTTGAGTGATTTTCGCAAAAGCACATGCAAATAATCCCGAATGTCCTCATGCATGAATTGATTTTTATAGGCTTCAACTGCGACAATATCAATTAAATGACCAATATTTAAACTATCTTGAATCTTAATTGTATAAATATTCTTAAATTTTTGTGAAAACTTATCAACTAGATCGAATTCCTCTGTAAAAGAAAAATAGGATTTCAAAAGATTTAGTACATTTTTATTACTTAAAAAACTTGAATCAAAAAAAGATTGATTTAAGCCCGTAGAAAGTTCCTGAAAATTTTCCAAAGTATTCAAGAAAGAAACATTCTTTTTCCCATCATAATTTTGATTAATAACAAAAGCGTAATCATCACTGCCATCATCATCCTGGCATATTTCAAACCCTAAATCTTGAAAAAAAGCACCTACTGAAGCAATGTCTTGCTCCTTCAATATAAGAATTCTTTTTTTCGCTATAGCTCCCAATTCAATTCTCCAAACAACTATGCACTCAGATGCACTTTTGTAATTACATCATTCATTGAAAGAGTCCTTCTCAGTAAATGAAGAATCCTCTCTTCGCACTGAAAAGTCAGACTCTTAATTTCAAAAAAGATAGTCCTTTCATCTTTTTTCTCTGCAAATGAGAAGTGTGCACAAAGAGCTACGAGGACTAGCTCCAAATCAATCATTTCATTTTTATTTATTTTCAAGACACCACTGCCATCATATCTTTCATTCAACAGTATTTTTTGATCTTGATAAACATGACTTAAAAATTGGCGTTCGCTCTCTGTTAACGAATTCATCCTACGGCAATTTTCTAATTTTTCTTTCAAAGGCAGTAATCCTTCAACGTATTCAACTTGCATTAAGCTTTTGAACGTTAAAGTGAAAAGTTGTTTTAAAAAAGAATCACTGTAATAGCCAAGGAGAAAAGCACAAAACACATAACTACTTGCCACGTTTAGACTACGAGTGAATAAGTCTATGTCTAAATCAAAGTATTTTTTTGCTTCATCTTGATCAATTAATGAAAAGACGGCCCATGCCATTTGATTAACTTCAAACTGAGTGAGACTCTCTTTTGAAAGAGACTGCCCAAAAAGAATGATCAATTGTTCACGCCATTCTTTTTTTGCTTTTATCAATATCTCTTCTTCATGAGCTTTAAAAAGGGCCATCACTGTATTTTGAAGTTGCATATCTACAGCATGATCAATGAGCAGAGTACTCTCCGCCCTTGCTAATTTTTCTATGAGCTCGCGATTTAAAAAATCGGCCTTACTTGAAATAAGGACGAGTGAACCTGACTTCTGCTTCCAGAAAATATTTCCAGGAGAAAGGAAAACTCCTTTTAGATCTTTTGTATTTAACTCTCTTTGTGCCAAAACTTTTTTCCATCCCTTTAAAGAATTGCTGATAGCCATTCTTCGGTAGAAAAAATCATTTAATTGATAGAAATAAATAAAATTCTCCTCTCACTGACGAGGAGAATTCATTTTATTTAATAGGATTAAAGCATCTGTATTGATGAGTACTTGACTGGTTTGTTATTGGAGGAAAACTTTTGCGGCACTCATCTGTCGCATTCCAACATCTTGGATTAAAATGGCAGCCAGATGGAGGATTCATTGGACTTGGGATATCCCCTTCTAGAATAATTCGACCAACTCGACCACTGGTCGAAGCATGAGGAATGGCCGAGAAAAGTGCTTTAGTATAAGGGTGTTTGGCATGCCCATAAAGCTCGCTTGACTCTGCAACCTCAATCATATTTCCCAGGTACATAACGGCAACCCGATTGGAAATGTATTCAACAACTTTTAAATCGTGAGCAATAAAAAGAAATGTTAATCCCAAATCGCGCTGGAGATCCATAAGAAGATTCACAACCTGGGCCTGAACTGAAACATCTAAGGCCGACACTGGTTCATCGCACACGATAAATTCTGGCTCAACAGCGAGAGCTCTTGCGATACAAATACGTTGTCTCTGCCCACCTGAGAATTCATGAGGATACTTATTGAGAGCATCTGCAGGAAGCTGAACTTGATTTAACAATTCCAACAAACGCTTACGACGTTCACTTTTGTCAGTATGGAGCCCATGAATATCCATTGGCTCAGCAAGAATATCACCAACAGTCATTCTTGGATTTAATGAAGCGTAGGGATCCTGAAAAATAATTTGCATTTTTCTTCTAACCGCACGCATCTGCTCTGCAGAGTAGTTGACTATATTTTCACCATTAAAAAGAACTTCTCCAGAGGTGGGCTCTATTAATCTCAACAGAGATCTTCCTAAAGTTGTTTTCCCACAACCTGATTCACCAACAAGTCCAAGTGTTTCGCCCTTTTTAATTTTAAAGCTAACATTGTTTACAGCACTCACTGCTCCGATTTCTCGTCCCAGTAGACCACCCTTAATGGGAAATTTTTTGCACAGGTCTTTTACTTCAATTAAATACTCGCTCATATTTTCTAGTCCTTAAAATTAATTGAGTGGATTAAAGCAGGCCACATAGTGCTCTTCACCTTTTGAAGGCACAAGTTTTGGATCTCCTCCGGAAACACGACAAGCTTCAGTAACTTTAGAGCAGCGGTCTTGAAAATTGCAACCTTGAGGAAGATTAAACAAAGAAGGAACCATTCCTTCAATTGTTTGCAATCTTTCTTTTTTATGACCACTGGTTGAATCAAAGGAAGGAATTGAATCCATCAAGCCTTTTGTGTAAGGATGGGCCGGATGATTAAACAGAGTGTCTACATCTGCACTCTCAACAATTTGTCCGCAGTACATTACGGAAACAGTATCACAAGTCTCTGCCACAACTCCAAGATCGTGAGTAATAAGGATAATCCCCATTCCCAACTCTTTTTGTAAACGCTTCATTAGTTCTAAAATTTGTGCCTGAATCGTCACATCTAAGGCCGTTGTAGGCTCATCGGCTATAAGAATATCTGGCTCACAAGAAAGTGCGATAGCAATCATCACCCTTTGTCTCATCCCTCCAGAAAGTTGATGAGGATATTCATTCACTCTTTTTTCAGGGCTGGGAATCCCAACCAATCGAAGCATATCAATGGCCTTAGCCTTTCTTTGCTCTGCCGTCAGGTGTTGCTGGTGAAGCTCAATGACTTCTTCAATTTGATTACCTATTGTAAAAACGGGATTAAGTGACGTCATTGGCTCTTGAAAAATCATCGCAATTTTATTGCCTCTAATTTTTCGCATTTCGCCTGCAGGCATATTTACAAGACTCTTTCCATTGAAGAGAATTTGCCCACTGGCCACTCTTCCTGGAGGATTTGGAATAAGCCCCATAATCGCCAGGGCCGTAACCGATTTCCCGGAACCAGACTCACCTACAATCCCAATGGTCTTGCCTTTATAAACATCGAAGTTTACACCGTTGACAGCTTTCACTGTGCCACGATCAGTTCTAAACTCAACAACGAGATCTTTTACTTCTAAAATTTTCTCAGCCATTTTCCTATTTTCCTTTCAATTTAGGATCGAGAGCATCACGAAGAGCGTCTCCCAAAATGTTAAATGCTAATACAATAAAAAACATCGCCATTGTGGCCGCGGCCAATTGCCACCAAACGCCTCGGGCCAATTCTAACTTTGAATCATCAATCATCGTTCCCCAACTTGGACGTCCGACAACCCCTAACCCTAAAAACGACAAAACAACTTCAGCCTTAATGGCGGAATCAAAAGTCTGTGTAAAGTTAATGATTAATAAATGTGAGATATTAGGCAAGATATGTTTTATAAGTTTTTGCGAATGAGTTGCCCCTATCGCGTTGGCTGCATGAATATACTCTCTTTCTTTATGCTTCATGACTTCTGCGCGAACTATCCGACAAAGACCAACCCAACTAGTCAAACCAAGTGAAAGAAAGACAGTACTCGTTCCTTTACCAAGAATAAAAGCAATGGCCACCAATAACATAATATAAGGAATTGAAGAAAAAGTTGTATAGAACCATACAATCAACTCATCAATGAGGCCTCCAAAATATCCTGCAAGCATTCCCAATGTTGTTCCAATAAAAATACTAATTAAAGAGACGACCAGACCAATAACAACAGCAGTCTCCGTGGCCTTAACAACCTTTAAAAGAACACTTCTTCCAAAAATATCTGCTCCAAAGTAGGCATCCATTCCTGGTGGCAAATACGATGGCCCTATTTCTTTTGACCAATCGGCCGCTAAAATTCCCATCGACGTAAGAAGGGCCACTGTGAAATAGACCGCCACAACAATTAAAGCAATCAAAGATAGCTTCTCACTTAATATTTTTAAAATTGCACTATGCAAAAGAGATTTTGATTGTTTTACATCAGAACTCACAACGACTCCCTACTTCAACTTCATTCTTGGATCAAACACTGTATAAAGAACATCCGTAACAACGCCAAAAAGGATAAATCCCACGGCACTAAAAATGGTCATTGCTTTAATAACTGGAAAATCGCTTGTATTAATCGCTTTCAAAACCATTCCTCCTAAACCTGGAATCCCAAAAAAAGATTCCGCGAAAAGAAGACCTAAAATAAGGGTTGGTATTTGAATAATGATGCTTGTTAAAATGGGAATCATCGAATTCTTTAAAACATGCTTGAACATAATTTTCATTTCACTCAATCCCTTGGATCGAGCAGTTCTTACGTAATCCTGATAAGCTTCATCTAAAATAACCGTTCGATAAAATCGAGTATCTCCACCAAAGAAAATAAAGACATAAAGAATGACTGGTAAAATCACATAAGGAATAAAGTCGGGAAAACCACGCTCGTAACCTGAAATTTCAAAAATACCCAACTTATAAGCAAAAAACCATTGCCCGAATAAGATTACCGCTAAACTTGGGATACTCATTCCCGAAATAGAGAGAACGAGAACAAATTTATCAATAAACTTCCCTCGATAAAAGGCAACGAAGAGGGCCAAAGAGATGGCAAGCGTATTGGAAATCACAAAAAGGGGAACTGTGATAGATAGCGAAGGACCGGCCCCGGCTCGAATCATTTCCCAAATATTTTGCTTAGAACTCCATGAATAACCAAAATCAAAAGTGAAGGCGGTTTTCACCGTATCCAAATACTGCAAGAAATAGGACTTATCCATTCCCAATTCATGGTGAAGCTCTTTAATTTGCTCAACCGTGGCATGCTTTCCCAGTAAGGTATACGCAGGATCTGGCGCAACAAGGTTAAAGAGAACAAAAATGATTAAACAGACCCCTAAAAGGACAGGAATAACATAAAGGAGTCTGCGCAAAATATACTGATATAAACTCATTTCTTATCACCAATTAAAATTTCTTTAACAACTCAGCTTTCTTAGCATTATCGACATTCAAGTATTGAACATAGTCATTATTAAGATCACTATAATGATAGTTTTTTAACCATCCCTGCGAGACCGAATACGATTGGCGATGATTATTGAACATAAGAATTGTTTCTTCAGCTAAAAACTTATTCAATTTTTCATAACGGGCCGTTCTCTCAGGAGAATCTGGCATCACTACAGCGGCTTCAAATTCTTTATTAAATTCTGGATTGTTATAATTTGAACTATTGGCCCCAGGAGAAGCGTTCGGTCCATAAAGAAGTTGCAAGAAATTCTCTCCATCTGGGTAATCCGCACCCCAAGCAGCTCCATACATTTGAAGAGATCTCTTCTTTTGCTTTGCTAAAAATTCAGGCCATGGAGAAGCTTGGATTTTAATCTTTATACCGATTTGATCCATTTGTTTCTGGAAAAACTCTGCCATTTGACGAGAGGTCGTTGAATCCGCAATATCGTAAGTAATTTCAGGTAAGCCTTTTCCTTCTGGGTAACCGGCCTCTGCTAACATTTTCTTAGCAGCTTCTACGTTTGGCCCCTTGAAAGGATTTACATAGCCTTTAATGTTTCCACCGATTCCAGGAGGAATCACACCCTGAGCTGGAAAAGCAGTGCTGTTATAAAAAAGCGTGTTTGATTTTCCCTCATCGAAGGCCAGATACATTGCTTGTCTTAGTTTTTTATTATGGAACAATTTATTGTCATAATTAAACGCTGTATAAGTTAAATCAAGCTGAGGAACGATTTTTAAAACAAACCCCTTCGTCAGTAACTCTCCCGAAAGTTGGTTATTTTTAACGGCCGTTGCAAAATTATCTTTGGGAATTGAATAGGTATCAATCTCCCCTTTATTTAATTTTAACCATGCTGGCTGCGATTCAATAATGACGTGAACCACTACTTTATCGACGAGAGGTAATCTTTTGCCTGCATCACCTAAATGATCAAGATATTCAGAAGAAGCATCTTTTGGATAAAATTTTTCTCTGAAGGTTGGATTTTTATAATAGGTAATCATTTTACTCTGATCAAACTTAGCAAGAGAAAAAGGACCAGTTCCTACAGGGTGGTTGATAAATTGTTTACCGTATTTTTCAACGACTTCTTTGGCCACAACATACGTATAAGGCATAGCTAAAGAATAAAGGAATTGAGGAAATGGTTTTTTTAATTTGAACTGTAGTGTGTACTTGTCAAGGGCCTTAAGACCTTCAACCTCTTCACTATAATCAGCAGTGGGCAATTTTGCATTTTTATCGCGCCATTCATTGAGACCGACAAGCTTGCCATCGAGAACCCACCAACCATCAGAGAGATTCTTTGAATCCGCTAGACGCTTAAGTGAATACACGAAATCAGAAGCCTCAACCTCACGCCCCTTCCCACCAGGAAAAGCTGCGTCATCTTGAAACTTTACACCTTGAAGAATTTTAAAAGTATAAGTCATTCCATCTTTTGATACTTCAGGCATAGCTTCTGCCAAATTGCCTTGCAACTCAAAAGGAACTTTCAGGTAATGATAACTCAAAAGACCTTCATAAATTTTTGAAATTTCCCGACTTGAATAAAGGTCATTGGCCATAATGGGGTCATAACCTTTGATCTCTGTAATACTCACCAAGTTAAGGACTCTTTCACTGGCATTTTGCTTCTTAGTACAACCAGAGAGTACAAGAAGAACAGCGCTCACTACAGTCAATAAGATGTTTCGCATTTTCATTTAAAAATCCTCTTTAGGCAAAATAGAATTGGATCCATATATATATCTAGGATGTGGTGCGTTTGTCATTTTTTTCAAGGAACTTTCTTACAACGCAACGTGCTCTTAATGATCACAACTTCCGGGAACTAAAAACAGTGTCATAATGGGCCCAGTATTGGCGGAGTTTTTGAGGAAAATCTTAAAAACGATCCTTTCAAAGTAAGTTTCGTTGTCAGAAAAATTATCAACGACAAATTCATAATGAGGAGTTTGGCGCGATAGCACAAAATGATCATTGTCTGAATTGGCCTGATAATGCAATGGATAGACCATCATTGATCGATAGTTTATAAAATCTGAGGCAAAGACAAAAAAGACTTCCACTGCTTTCACTATTTGATCGCGATCACTTCGATCACCTACTTTCTCCCGCAATAACTCTAATAATTGAGTTTTCCCAATTGTTCTCGCCACCTCTTTAGGGTCAAGACTTAAAGTCACGCGTGTCTCTCCAATAATGGGGAAATCAAGTGCCAAGTCAAAAAGATTTTGCTGGCGATTCATTTGGGATTCATAACCAAAGGTATACTTGGGACCCGCGAGCTCAATGCGCCCTTTTCCTGATCCTTCTAGACAAATTTTCTTAAATTGTTTTTGGAGATACTCTCTCGACTGAGTATTCATCCCTGGAGACGTCGTCGCACAAGAACTAAGAAGGAGAAGGCCTATTATTTGGCAGCAGAAGCTGGCAAGCGGGCCCTGTCGATGTCGTTTAATAATTTTAATACGTCCTCTTTTTCTGCAGCGACTTTTGCCTGAGTCAAGGCTTGGCTTAAGTAAACTCGAGCTTTTTCATAGTCTTTAAGCCGCTGATAAATCATCCCTAAGTGCTTAGTGATAATAACATCGCTTTTGACTAACTCAAATGCTTTCTTTGCTTCTGCAAGAGCGGACTGTAATTTTCCCGTCTGGAAATAGTACCAAGCAAGAGAATCTCTTATGTAACCGTCTTCTGGACGCAGCTTGACGGCCTTAGAAATATACTCAAAAGCGAGATCCAGTCGTTCATTTTTTTCCAAATATGAGTACCCGAGAAAGTTAAGGGCATGAGCATTATTTGGATCCTTCTCAATAATGGCCTCAACGAGTTTTCTTGCCTCTGGGACCTGGCCATCTTTTTCCATAAGAGACGCTAAATAATAACTATGAGATTCGGTGAAATTTTTATGGGCCCTTACTTCATTCATGGCGCCAATGGCCTTTTTATATTGATAAATATCTTCGTAATAACCGGCCTGAATCATTTTTATTTCAACTGCTGAATCCTCATGCTCACCATGCTTTTGCTCAATATAGCTCATTAACTTCGCCGAAGCTTCGCCTTCTTTTTTTATTTGAAAAAATTCCTCTCGAGCAATTCCTGAAAGCATTTGACCAATTTGCACACCAGCGTCTCCATAGAGAACTGAACTGTTTGGAATGCGTTTGAAAAACTCAATGGCCTCAGGAATGTGATTGGTTTGCTGATTAAGTGCCCCGAGATAATAGATCACTTTATCTGAATCTGGCACGACCACTAAGACTTCTTTAAAAAGATTAGTGGCCTCATCAAATCTTCCAGCATCCGAATACAAAAGGCCCAAGCGCACTTTCAAATTAAGGTCACTATTATCAATTGAACTCAGTGTTTCTGCATAAGGCATTACCTCTGCATTTTCTTCTAGACTAAACAGAACGGTCACCAGACGGGAAAGAACGGGTACACATTGGCCATTGCCTTCCTCGGCCAAAAAGTCTTTATAAGTCTTAACCGCTAATTTAAAATCTTCTTTTTCTTCATAAAATGCCCCCAAAGCTAGGGCTGCCTGGGCGTAAGAATGATCCATCTTCAACGACTTCTGGAAAAATCTTTTCGCTTCGATCTTATTCCCGCGATCGTATTCAATTTTCCCTCTATAAAAAGCATAGACTGGGTCTTCTTTGTTTTTATTCTCACACTTTGAAAGAAGCGCGTGAGCTTCTCGGAATTTCTTTTCCCCCGCATAAGACTTCGCCAGAAACAAGCAAGCTTCTTCAACATCATTGCTCGTATTAATGATTTTTTGATAAGTTTCTCGCGCTAAAATTGGTCGTTCCAAGGCAGCATAAACTCCGGCCAAAATTAAGCCAATGGAATCATCCTTATAGTGAGATTCTTTAAATACTGTTTCTAAAATCCCTTCTGCCTCTTTAAGTTCTCCAATGCGTATCAGCTCAATTGAGAGCTTTCTTTTTAAAAAACTATCCTGAGGTTTTAATTCAACAATGTATTTAAAAACTTGAGCGGCCGTTTGATAATCGCCTCTCATGGAAGCATCATTTCCTTTAATAAATAAATCACTCGCCAGAAACTCCGAAGCATTTCCGCCAAGAGTCTTGGCCTTCTCTACCATTTCCTTTAGATTATCGCTTTTAATTCCCAATTCGACAGCAGGATCAAGGGCCTTTGTCACAACAAGTTGCGGGTGCTTTACTGTCTGGAACTGAGAACACGCCAGTAATAAAAACGACATTAAGAACAATGGATATTTTAGTAAGCGCATTTGCCAGTCCCTCGGCATTTTAAGAGAATGATCTCTCTCGCACTCTTTTTCGAACTTCCCGAGGGAATCTTTAAGTAAAATCCTTCGAGATAGGCAAAGCTGACCTGTTTTGCCGCACCGCTTTTTATACTTGATTTAATTGCATTATTAAAAAATTGTTGGGCCACACCAAAAATAGTCTTGAATTTTGTTTGACAGCATCAATTTAAAATTGTTATTTCATGGCGAGCTTAGTCTGAGTGTCGCGAAAAAAAGGAAAGTATAACAGGTAACTTGTTAACTTTATTAATGTATGACTCGGTCATCCTTCCCTGGCTAAATAAAAAGCTAAGATTGAGATGTGATCAAGTTAACGCGAATGAAAAAAGTATGCAATTCAGGCCGGCCACTGCATTTTATGATAGAAACCTTACGGCATTGTGCCGCTAAAGCAATATTCAGAGAGATCTAAATGGACTCTCTTTAAAAATAGGGGAATCAAATGAGCGAAATTAGAATCATTAAGCGTTACCAAAACAGAAAACTTTATGACACTCACCAGAGCTGTTACGTGACTCTTGAAGAGATCGCGCAAATCATCCGTGAAGGTAACGAAATCCAAGTTATCGACAACAAAACTAAAAATGACATCACTTACATCACTCAAATCCAACTTCTTTTTGATCAAGAGAAAAAATCGACTAGGGCCGGAGATGTTGAACTTCTTAAGCGTGTTATCCGCTCTGAAGAAGGAACTTTTACTGGTCACATCAAAGCTCTTGAAAAGAAACTTGGTGGCGAAGTCGCAGCTCCTTTCATGTCAAATGAAACGAACTCTGCTATTGAAACTACAACGACTTTAAACTAAAATTTTAAGCATTAAACCCCTTAAACCATAAAGGCCCTTAATGCTTAGTCAAATTTTAAAAATCATTCGTAAATCACCCGTCTTAATGGCGGGTGTTTTTATTTGTACTCCTTCTTTGCTTCTCGCTGAAGAGGCCCAATTAAAACCTAATATCCATCAACTCACCAGTGACAAGACAGCCAAAAAAGTGAGTAACGATATCCCAAATGAAAATGAGAGAATTCCTGGTGCCATACATAAACACTCCATCGGAGTCGGGATTGGACAAACGTTCTTGCGCTCAGATATGGCCGATAATGGAAATGATAAAATTACTCCAGATATCTACTATACTTACTCTGCAAGTTATTCGTTTGATTTCGTGGCCAATGCACATTACTCAAGTCATACCTTCTTGAACCGCGAATCAACCATCAAAGGGCTTGCCCTTGCAGTAAAAGGAAAGGGATTCCAATTCGATGCCTTTTCTCCTTTCGTTCTTGGGGGTCTTGGTTTTTATCTCCCAAGTGTCAAACGCCCGCAAGGAAATGATATTGTCGAAACAAGAAAACAACTTGTCTTTGGAGTCAACGTTGGGGCCGGAGCTGAACTTCGCTTAAACAGCGATGTAGTTGTTGGAGTGATTGCCCATTATCACGATCCTTTTGATGTTCGTCAGGAAGTAGGAGCTAAACTCGAATGCTCTTATATGAAGCTGCTTATCCTCGCTTCTTACACATTTAATTAGTATGTCTTTTGTGCATCATCGTCTTTACATTTTTACTGGAAAAGGAGGTGTAGGTAAAACTGCACTTGCAATGGCCTTTACAAAATACCTCGAATCTAGAGGAATTAATGTTAAATACAATTGTTTTCACCAAACTCCTGAAAAAATTCTTGAAAAAGAACTAAACCTTCCTACTATCGACCGACGACTGGAACAAAGTGCGGAAGTTTATATTGCTCAAAAACTTAACTCAACGACGATTGCTTCTTGGATTATGAAAACTCATTTTTTCAAATCTTTGTTTCAAATGATTCCAGG
>JAGOVS010000236.1 GCA_018060625.1 Bacteriovorax sp.
GATACTATTTTGCTGATCTGGTCCATCTATGAGTTACCGAGAAACAGGGGCTTACCCATATACATCTCGGCAACGATGCACCCTACAGCGAACACATCAACTGCTGCTGAGTATGTGGGGAACTTGAACAGCAATTCGGGAGCTCGATACCATCGAGTGGAGATATACTCAGTGTAGGGCGGCTTACTTCTGATTTCTCTGGCGATACCGAAGTCGATAATCTTAGCTGTAAGGTCATTAGAAATAAGGATGTTCTCAGGCTTTAGATCGCGGTGGAAAAAGCCCTGCTTGTGGATGTAAAGAACAGCCTCAACCAGTTGTTTTGTGATATGCCTGATTTCCCACTCCTCCAGCTTACTGCCCTTCTCCTTGCGCTAAGTCATCAACTTGTAGAGATCCTTTTCGATATATTCGAACACAAAGTAGGCTTCGTTGACCACACGAATGACCTCCTTGAGTTTGATTATGTTCGGGTGATTCATCTTGCGAAGGGCCTTCACCTCCGACAGCTGCAGGCACTCCTCCCAAGTCCCATACTTTTTCTTGAGCCGCTTGATGGCAACGATCTCTTTGGTGGCTTTGTTTTCAGCCATCTCGACGTTACCGAAGGTGCCCGAGCCTAGCTTCTTGAGCACTTGGTATTTTTACATTCTATTTAAATAAAGCGATTGCCTGCAATACCCAAAAGAATCACTGATCATCCCCCGTGCAGCGTAGAAATGAAGCTCACTTTGTCCTTGTGCTCTAGCTTGCTCTGCTCCCGCTCGAACAACTCCCAGTCCGCATCGTTTATCAGTACCAAAATCCCGGGCAGGCTGTATCAATACAACAACTACATTTTCTCGTTGAGGGCGAACATGTCTTTCTTGTGATTTGCATGTTTGCTGGCCAGCTAAGCGATCACTGTCTGAACTGTTGCATCTGCTGGAAGCTCGAGGACGATGTCCTTGCGACCGTCGAAGACCAGGTCAAGCCCTCCTCCAAAATCAACGTGAATGGTGATAGTGCTCTGCATAATTAATGTAAGTTTAAATAGGGTACGAAATCACTCCTTTTTGGCCTTCTTCTACTTTTTCTATTTCTTCTTCTGCTCGACGGGCTCCTCCTTGGGGGCCTGAGCGAGTTCCTCCTTGAGTTTTTTCAAACGGTGCATGGTGACCTTGGCAGTGGTGGCTACGCTGGTAGCGAACTCGTAGGCACCTCCTGCGAAGGTAGTCTTGCAGCCTCTGCACTTCCAGATGCCGGCAGCGACTCTTTTGACTTGTTGCTGAGTGGATGTATTTGTACCTTTCCGCAGGGAGGGCAGACGTATTTAGCCCTCTGTTGGAGTTCGAACTTCTTGACTATTTTTCTGATGGCTCCACCGTATCTGGTTCCATACTTGCCTGTCACTCCTGCTTTTCTGGTTCTCTTAGCCATAAAACCTAATTAATATAATGAGAATATTAATATTAAAAAAAGAAAGCTTTTAAAATAGATCAGAATTTAATTTCAAGATAAAGTTTTGTTCTATTATAATTTTCAAAGGTGTCTTCCTCCTTAATTTTAAAATTTTTTTCTGTAATAGCAAAAAAAAAATCATGATGTAAACGCCTAATTTCTTTAACTTATAGAGATGATGATATTTTACGCCTCAAAACAAACTTTTGCCTTGTAATTTAATTATCTTAGTAAAAAACTATTCAAGAATTCCTGCCAATAATCTCATACAAATTGCTCCCTAGCCTCAATAACTTTACCTTTTAAATCTAAATTAAAGTTCTTCATCTCTGCCTAAAAGAGAGCTTAGATTTTTAATTTTAAAACGAATAGGTTATGATACCAATGACTTTGCAGAAATTTTTAAAATATCATCACAGTGATCATTATTAGCATTTACATCTCACATAACAAAGACAAAAAACATTTCCTGTTGTAGTTAACACAACCCCTTACCGTTTTGTCAATGATTTCCTTATTTGAAAAAACTTTTCGGCAAAACAATTTTCAATAACGGCAGGAAACATATTGCAAATAATGCTCGCAATGCCTACTTTCTCACTAAGAACCTGAAAAAATCAAAAACCTCTCTACAGATCAAAGAGAAAACTTTGAACTAATCAATATCTCAAAGATATTTTCCAACAAGAATAGATAAAGGAAGGAAAATAGTGAAAATATATGATGTTTCCAATCAATATCTATATCTTTAATTGATTGAACTTACATACTCAATACTTTAAATCGCTTTATAATAAATAATTTCGCATGACAAGAATCTCTAAAAAAAACAGAAAGAACGTCTTACAGCGATAAAAATGCCCCGTATGTATGGAAAGAGCAGTCAACGTACAAACAATCATAATTATAGTGTAAAACCGACGAATGCTCTCATTAATTTTGCTACCGCTGTCTTTCTAAATGGGGGAGAGTAAATACTTATCAATGCAGAGAAGAGGCAATTGCCCATTATGCCGACACCGAGTCTATCGTATCCATTACAAAAAGAAAATCATTGAGCCCTAATATTTAAAAAAATTTGATGAAGAAGAGAGTTCGATATAATAATCAATTGAAGAAGAAGAAGAATCCTAAGCTCCAGTGAGGCAAAACAGAAATCGAAGACCAAGGGTAATCAGAAACGTCACATTTTGTATGCCAGTTCTATTAAATTTCTATTCTTGCTGGTTCTTATCCCTGGTCCCCACCTACACTCTTCGGTTTAATAGCTTTTGATGTTAAATTTCTTTGGCAGATGCTTCTACTTATAATTATTATATATTTGCTTCTATTTAAATAACAAAAAAGATAATTTTATCTCTTCTCCACTTTTTAAAACTTCAAAATGCCGAAAATTTAAATGTTCCATTTATATAAAAAACGAATTCAAATTTAACATTAATAATGAAAAGATTCACTTTTCCATCTCAAATACATCAAAAACTCTCACAATTAATCTTCAAAGAATTGCTTAAAGGAGAATTTATTTAAAATTCTAGAAATTCTAAAATGAATAAAAATAAAACAATTGAAAAAACTAAAACAATGTTACAATATTCAACACCTTAAACTAATTCCTTAAAAAAAATTGAATTTCCATTTACTCTCTTTGCTTTGTTAAAAATTGAAAAAGAATATTGAAGAACTTTGAAAAAAAGGCATCTTCACTTGTTACAAAAATTAATAATAAAGCCTTTAAAAGCGATTAACAAGGAATTTATATCAATTCGCAACTCCGAAAACAGTTGTAATGCATGTCATAAACTTTCCCTACCATTTAGTACTCACTGATCCATCCATATCTGGGTTCCAAAAGTAGAGCCCACCCACATCCAGACCATTCCCTCCCTTTGCCACCAGCATCACATGCACAATATACTTGAAATTTTTATTGATACTCGAAAGTTTCTCGATAATCTGAACATTTTCGCATGTATACCCGTTGAGAGATGTTACCAATATACTACTCAGACTTGAGAGAATCGTATGGTTTGTGTTCAAGCTATGCGTTAACAATCTTATCGACCTCCTCACGAATGAATTTGCTCCAATTAGTAAAGATTGTTTAGTTTGCTTAATTATTCATTAATTCAATATTTAAAAGGGGTTGGGGTTGGGGTTGGGGTTGGGGTTGGGG
>JAGOVS010000076.1 GCA_018060625.1 Bacteriovorax sp.
CTTGGTTAAAAAGATTTGGACTTAATTTTTTTGCTTCAGAAGACACGTAGCGATTGGTATACACGCTTAAGTCAACATAGTCTGGAAGTTGGCATTTATTATTTTGAGAATTAATAAAACCTGTGCAGCAAAGACTTTTGTCGGCCCCTACATTCATGGTTGTGCCTGCGGGATAGCAAGAGACGATTTCGTCCGGTTTAAAGATTTGTCGAATGGAGTTTTGAAAGTTACTTGAGTCCACTCCAGAGTACTGGTACATACTTTTTCCGGAAGAAGTATCTACTAATTCAGCAAAAGCTTTTATTTTGTTATTAATGATATCTTCTTTAAGAGGAATATTAATCAAGGCCGCGACCTGGGCGTCATTAACGACATCCGCAGCTGCGTTTGCAGCATCTTGTGCCGCGTCTCTAGCTGTATGAGTTGCTGGAGTGTTAAAAAGATCATCCTGGCGTATTGCTTCGGTAAGAATGTCATTTTTATCTTCTTGATCAATCATTGCTCTAGTGACAGCATCAGAAGCGACCGCTGCTGCTTGACTGTCTTCTATTGCATAGTGGTTTACAAAAAGTTGAGAAGGATAAGCATAACGAGTGAGAGAAGATTGCTGGATTCCATTGGTCGCATTTGCACAAGAGCTTTGATCGAGATGCCCTGGGTAGCACCCATTCTGGTTTCCTGGAAATGAGCGACATGAAAGGTCTCCATCAGTAGTGGAGTTAAAGTATTGCTCAGAAGGAAGAGCAATTTGAGGAATGCCCATTAATTCAAGTTTGGCCAGATAGTTAAGAATTCCTTTGGCCTTTGCACTTCCTTTTGAAGTGGCGGTCATCTGGCAGGCCTGATCAGCTTTATCTAGGCCTTTGCAAGTATAATTTCCAACTCCTCCATTATCGCCAGGAGACCAGTTCATACACTGAAACATTCCTAAATCAAAAGATTGCAATCGTAAATGGTTCCACTCGTGATTTCCATTAGCAAAATTTCTAATCCAATCACCCGAGCAGCTGGTTCGTTCTCCGAAGGCCGAAAAGGTTTTAAATTGATTGGTTAAACTGCTGACGGCAAGAATGGGAGTATTATTAAAGCAGCTAGTACCACACTGATCCTTGATTGGGACTTGAAGAGTAGGATAGTTGCTAGCATCTGTTTTGCTATCTTTGTAAAGAGTAGCGTTTCGAGAGTAGCGGTATTTATTGGAATCCGTTGTGCTAAAGGAGAAGTCAATTCCGGCCACCTTATCCATGATGAGTCCGTTAGTGATATCCTTACTTGGCAAAGAGATACTTTTTCCCACTTCACGGCAACAGCGATTTTTAAAAGGACTATAGGACGGATCATTTTTTGTGGTGGCCTGGGAGCACACGAGTTCTTCTTTCCAAAAATTAATTTCGTATTTATTGAGAAATGCGGTGATGGTATCGTCATCACTATTGAGAAGTTTGATTTTATCGGCAATCACCTTGGAAGGAGCACAATCAAGATCTGAAAAACAACTTGCCCCTGGGGCGCGCATACAGCGATTTTCGGAAAAGGTTTGAGTGGTGAGCAATTTGTAATTTTCAGTATAGAGTGGAAAGCTCATTGATTTTAGATCAAAAAGTTGTTTAAAGATATAAAGGGCATTTGTCGAGATGGATTGTGTGCCCGAGAAGTACTGTAAATCGGTATTGGCGGAATTAGTGACAAGATTATCTTTATCAACTTTATTGGCAAAATAATTATTAGTCTCATCCATAACGGAGCAGGCACTAAAGTAAAGTGGCGAAGCGGTGGATATTTTTGGGTAAGTCATTCCTATTCCTAAAACCCGATCTCCCAGATATTGTGAGCTTGGTATGGTCGAGTTTTGAAGAGTAAAGGATTCAACCTCTGGAGTTCTTCCCGGAATACAAACTCCTGCGAGTTTATTGCTGTTAAAGTTGCGAAGCGTTTCAGCTTTCATTGTTTCACTTGCATTAAACTCCATCGGGCGTCCGGGAACTTTGACTCCTAGGCCGAAGCGATCAGACGTTTCATCAGTGCGCACTTTACCGTAGCGAGCGATGCGATTATTAAAGCTGGCATTGAGGCTATTGCCGTTGGAGATTTGTTGGCAAAAATGATTTGAGCTACAAGAATGTATGGCCTGAGAAGTTGATGCATTAAAAGTAGAGGTTTCAAGAATGCTCAGATAGTTCTGCGTGCAAGCGGCCCCTCTTCCTCGATAGACACAGCGTTTTCCAGATGTCGAAAGACCCAAGATACCGACCAGTTTGTTATCATCTCTGTTAGAGTCAGGAATTTCTTTGGCATTGTCATCAAAGCGAGGCCAAGAAGTTGTGATTTCATTTACATTGGCACAAGCATAGTCCCAACCTAAAGTCGTTGCGCAGTCATTATCAGTTGAGCATTGATGGAATTTTTGGCATTCGGCCCCATCCGACTGGAAATCAGAAGTAACCATATTTGATCCCACAGGGTTGAGAGATCCATCATTAATAGTGACAGTATAAGTATTTTCAATGGCCAAATCTCCAAATGGCCCATTGACCGCAAGAAAGAGTTTATGAGTATCCGCTTTTATACGGCGATTAGATCCAACGGCAAACCATTTGACCCCATCAAAAGATCCAATGACTGAACCATAATCAAATCCATACCAATCGTGCTGATACCCATTGGCATAAAGAAAGTGCTGAGCTCGTAAGCGACTAAGACGCTGCTCTTTTGTTTCAGAGGCAATGGCATGGGTCCATGGGATCATCGTTGCAGGAATGAAACAGGCACGTCCAAAGCTGAAATCATCAGCTCGAATCCCATTCGAGGCAGAGCGATCAGTTCGGGATTGCAAAGGAGTGAGGCCCCCTGCAAATTGAGTGAGAGGAAATAATTTATTTAATTGAGTGTAATAATCATTTCCACATTGAATACAATTTGAGTATGCACCTTTATCGACATAAATGTCATAAGTTTTTCCTTTGGTCACGCTCACTTCTTTGGCCGCCTTAGCGGAATTATTTGCATAAGACAGCGAACCGTAGATTTCATTAAATCCTATATAGTGATCATCGGTATCAGGAGCAGTGATATCAGGCATGTTGTTTGGATTTAAAAGATTATCTTTATAATAAGCAAATGGAGTCCCTTCTTGAGATAGAGTTTCTCCATTGATTATGGACTTGGAAACTCCTGCTGAGTCAAAATAGCGAACAGGGACATTTTTAGCACTTAAATAAACAGTTTGGGAGACAGGTGGTGTGACTGGATTTGGATCAGGATATACACAAGCATAATCGGTAATTTTACCTGCTGTATTCTTAATAGGAGAAAGAGAGCATTTGGTATCAGCGCAATGGCACATCGTTTGGATTTCTTCAAGCGCCGAGGTTTTTGAATTCATGACGTCATAAATGGAGAGGTTTACAAAATAAGTAATCTTTACTTTTTGATCCCCTACAACTCGAAGGCCACCTGTTTTAGTTGGATAAAAATCAACACTGGCCGGAGTTCCAGTGAGCAGTTGCCAATCAATATCTTTTTTTTGAGTGACACCATCGACTTCAACGACAATGGTTTTTCCCGTATCAACATAAGCGGGAAGTTTGAAATTATTTGAGGCAGGGTAGTGATCGGTCACTCGGCCTCTTTTATGAAGAGCAGGAGTGTCACCACCATTTTGCTGGCCTTGGATATAGTATTTTTCACATTTAGCAAGGGCCGTATTGAGTTGAATGCAACTGGCATCGACTTTGTACTTAATGACCAAGTCTTGGTTAACGGCATTGGTTGGTATTTTTGTTAGCTCAATTTTAGTTTCAGTAGTGATGTCATCGTTATTAAGGGCCGTAAACGTGAGGTATTCGGAATAAATAAGTGGACTAGAACTTAAGATTGATTCATTGGTGATTTGATCATAATTAAAAAGGGTCACTTCACCGAAATTGACTTCTTGGATACTGGTGAGCTCAAGAGGTTGAGTTGGTGTCGTGGTGTTATTGGCCTGATTAGTATAAGTCGTCGAGAAGCTGCGATCGTCTTTAACAGAAAGATGAAGGGCCTTCGCGGCATTTTTGATCGTCTTAGTACAGATCCCCATTTCTCCTTCAATTTTGGTTGTACAATTATAGAGGTCTTGAAGGCGATTTAATCGAAGATTGGCCTCATTGACGGGATTTGTGGGATTGCTGGGGTCCGTTGGTAGGTTAACGACACTTGAACAAAGGTAATAGTATTGTGGGTAATTATAGACATGGGCCGGGTTACTTAAAATATCTTGCAAGGCCTGTATATAAGAAGGAGAGTTTTTATCGACGCCTGTTTTGAGAGCAAGATCTTTCACACATTGGCCAAGACTGCAGCAATCATATCCAAGAGAAATGCACTCAACCGTACTCGTGCATGTTTTCCCTGAAGGCGTAGAACTTAGAGGTCGATTAGTGATGACATAAGAGAGTTGGCGTGTGGCCACCTGAGTAAGAGGAGTACCACTTTGAGAGAAGAGCTCTAAGGATTCAGAGTTATAAGTCGTGCTGACACAGACTCCACTTGGGCAAAGGGCAGAGAGTTTATAGGTAGGAGTGAGTGTTTGATACAATGTATAGAGCTTATTAATAAGTGCAGATTTTTGACAAAAGTTCTTATTGGCCACTTCATCACTAGGAGCAAGAGTATAGTAGTATTCAAGTGTCTTGGTGGAAGCATTGTAAATGGATTGGGGAAGGGCCGCCATCACAAAAATTTGTTTGACGGTTGTTGCGGTAAAGCGCCCAGAGAGACAAGTGATTGTCTGAGTACCATTGTTCCGAATATAGTTATCGACGTCTTTTCCCCGCAACTGGAGCGTGTCGCTAAAGCTTAAATCTAAACTTACGTTGGTGGTATAAACGACCCCACCATTTTGAATATAATTGTTTCCTTCTTTAAAATCAGGAAGCTTTGTTGTCGTTTTATTATTGGTTGAATTGTTAGCACTGATGAGCGCTTTTCTTGAATTGCTAGGGGACTGAAGACAGGCAGAAAGACATAAAAGGGCAAACATCATTATGATGTTTAATGAACGACTAAAAAAAATTGTGGACAATTTTTTTTCAATAATCACATGCTTCCTTTCAAAACTCCTAGTATTAGGAGGACTTTGAACTTGTCGGTTTTTTGTGCTGTCTTGTTGATTTTATTTTACTCTAAAGAGTTCCAGGCATTTTTTCAAAGTGGAGTCTTTTATTCATTTTGGGGCCCTTAGGGTCTTTTTTAGCAAAATGATCAAAAACGATTAAGCGCTCATATGCCCAATATTTGGGGCATATGAGAGGGAAAATAAAAAATGAATCCCCAATGAATACAGAGCGAAGCTCTTGAGATGATGTTCTTTTCTTATTGATTGATTAATTACCTCAAGTATAGACCTGAGCTGACCGATACTTCTTAATAGAAACTTGTTAGAAAATGATAAGGAAGTATGTGAGATGAAATTAATCAAGAAATACCTTTCTCTATTTATCATCTCGACTCTTTTGATTTTGGTAAGTCAGACCCAAAAGCTTCAAGCAGAAGAGGTAAAAGCAGATGAGTATAAAACAATGGAGCAAATGATGGGCGCCATTCGATTAGAGAAAAAGCAAGTAGAGTCTATGCTTGATAAAATGGTGACGAGTGGTCGGATCTCAAAAGACGAAGCTGTTTTAGCTAAGCGAGAACTTGCCAGCATGAAAGAGAGCGATCTCGATAATCTTAAAAACAGTGCGATCTCTCAAATAAAAAAATAACCCATTCTTTGCTCATTGATCTAGTGTCCCTTCCATTAATTCTAAGAGAGTCAATAAGGCCATATCCGAAAAGCGCTCTTTTCGTCTTATTCGATCCCCTGGAAAATGAAAAAGTCGGGCCCCTTGTGTTGTGGCACTGGCGTAGCCTATAACGACAGTGCCCACTGGTTTTTCAGAACTTCCACCAGTTGGTCCCGCAATACCAGAAAGAGAGACGGCGTAGTCGCTTAGGCAAGAAGCACGGGCCCCTATGGCCATTTGGGTGGCCACTTCTAAACTGACGGCCCCAAACTCATCGAGAGTTGAAGCTTCGACACCCAAAAGATTTTTTTTCAATTCGTTGGAGTAACTCACAATGGCCCCCATGAAAACCACTGAAGAACCAGAGAGATCCGTGATTTTTGAAGCGACTAATCCTCCTGTGCAAGATTCTGCAAAAGCGAATGTCTGTTTTTTTTCCAGGGCCTTTTCGAGGACTAACTCATTAATGGCCTTTTTCCCATATTGCCAGACGTGATCTTTAAGGGGAGTGTTCTCGATTAGCTTTTTGATCTCGTCACTTTTTTGTAAATGTTCTTTTAATGATCCCTCGTAGCTGATGACAATATCAATACCAATCGTATGGGGAAGAGAGCTGACTTTCCCAAATTTTTCTAAATCACTCCAAAGATTTGGGCAGAGATCAAAAAAAATTTTTTCTTCGGCCACGCCCATGGTGCGAATCACGCATTGATGGAATTCACAAAGGTGCTCTCCAAAAAATTGTTTGATAAGGGCCAAGAATTCTTGATCGACAATTTCGGTAAATTCTCTGGGGACACCAGGGCCTGCAAGAATGAGTTTTTTTGTTTTTTCATCATAATAAGCAATTCCCGGAGCTAGGCCTCTGGGGTTATTTGTCGCGATAAAGTCTTCTGGAAAAAAATGATAATGATTGTGCTCAGGAGTCCAGCTTCGTCCAAACTGACGATAGTTTTTAGTGACAATATCTGCGACATCTTGGCGCTCAATGATTTTTTTTCCAAAAAAATGGGCCAAGGTTTTTTTGGTTTTGTCATCAAGAGTTGGTCCAATCCCTCCAGACGAGATGACAATATCACTTTCACTCAGCGCCTCACTCCAGGCCTTTTGCATTTCATTAACATCATCTCGAATAAAGCGGATAGAATGGCATTGCAGTCCTTTTTTAAAGAGGTATTTTGAGAGCCAATTCCCGTTTAAATCAGTTGTTCTTCCATTTAAAATCTCATCCCCTATGACAATCATTGATACGCTTAGTTGTTTCTTCATATTTTATCCTCTTGAGATGTCACTACTTACTGGAAATGTTGACATATTTTAGGTAAACTTAACACTTAGAAAAGGAAAGACATCGCTATGACAAAAAAAGTTCAATTCACGCTTGATTATAATGACGATGTTGAAAGTTATCTAGAGAAACATTATCCCTCAATGAGCGACTATCGCATACTCAATCAGGCCCTCGATGCCAGAGGGGCCAATCGAGGCAAAGTCCCGCGTTACACTTACAATGTTGAATTACTTTCAGTTGGGGAACAATTTGAAGCAGGCCAAGAGAGCTTTGTTGATGTAGGAGCTTTTGCTCAAGCGCCCATTATAGTCGGGGCGGGGCCAGGGGGACTTTTTTGCGCTTTAAGACTTGCTGATTTTGGAGTTCCATCCATTGTTATAGAGCGCGGAGATCGCGCCCACGCCCGAATGCTTCATATTGCAAAATTTTGGCGTTACGGGGAGTTTGATCCTGAAAATAATGTTTGTTACGGCGAAGGTGGAGCGGGTCTTTTTTCAGATGGAAAATTAATAACCAGGATAAAATCTCCCTTCGTTCAATATGTCATGAATCGTTTTGTGGATTTCGGGGCCCCTAAGGAAACAGCGTATATCTCTAATCCTCACTTGGGTTCAAACAAAATTAGAGGGCTCATTAATAAAATGACAGATTATCTGCGCACGAAGGGAGTCGTCGTTCGCTATAATACCCGAGTGGATCGGCTGCTTTTGGACAATGGTAAAGTCGTGGGCGTTGAACTCAATAATGGGGAAAAGCTTTTTTCTAAGTATGTCGTTTTAGCAACCGGACATTCAGCAAAAGATATGTACCAACACCTTCAAGACATTGGGGTGGAAATGAAGCAAAAAGATTTTGCCGTCGGCGTGAGAATTGAGCATCCACGAGACTTGATCGATGATATTCAGTATGGAAAATTCAAGGGCCTTGAGTTAGGGGCCGCTCGCTACCGATTGAGTTACGAAGATGAAGTAAGCAAGAAAGGCACCTATAGTTTTTGTATGTGCCCGGGTGGTTATGTCCTTTCTTCAGGGACAGAGGCCAATGGGATTGTGGTCAATGGCATGAGTAATTATGCTCGCAATTCAAGATGGTCAAACGCGGCCTTAGTGGTCAGTGTAAAGGCCGGATTGGATTTTGAAAGCAGCAATGTTTTGGCCGGACTGGATTTTCAACATACGATAGAGAGAAAGGCCTTTGACGTTTCTAAGGCGCATGCAAGTGGACGAGAACTTCCTGCTCAGACTCTTAAAGAATTTATGGAAAATAAAATTTCGCCAAATGCTCCACTCATTAAAACGTCCACACCTTCGGGGATCGTCAGAACGTCCATTAGGGAGATTTTGCCAGGTTTTGTGACTAAACATTTAGAAAATGCTTTGCTAAAATTTGATGAAAGTTTAAAAGGTTTTATTTCAGACAAGGCGCTTTTAATAGCACCTGAAACGAGAACGAGCGCGCCTGTGACCATATTAAGAGATAAAGAAACTCTAGAGTCAACAGGACATAGTGGCCTCTATCCTTGTGGGGAAGGGGCAGGGCATGCGGGAGGAATTACTTCTGCGGCCGTTGATGGCGTAAAAATTGCCATGTCAATTATTAAAAAAGAAAAAGGATATCAACTATGATGAAAAAATATATTCTCCTTTGGGCAATCAGTACTTCATTTAATGCCTTGGCCGTCCTTCCTGACTTTAATTCACCTGAGATCCTGGCCCGGGCCAATATTCTAGATGGATACAATCTCCCTCGTTTTAGTTTCTTAAACAGCATGGGCCCTGTGATTAATAATGCTGGGTCAGTGGCCTTTAAGGTTACGGCCATCGAAGGAGTTAACAATCAAGGTCTTTGGCTGAAAACACCACAAGATCCAAATGGTAAGATTGTTTATGTGGCCCCTGAAGAGCGTTTTTTGACTGAGCCTGAAAATATTAATGAAAATGATCAAATTGCCTTTAATCTTTATGATGAGGGGGTGACAGATGGGCTTTTACTCTTTGATGGCAAGACGTTGAATGTCGAGCAAGTCTTAGGGCCAGATGATTTGCCCATTCAGTTTTATACTTATCCCCAAGTGAAAAATAATGGGCGCATTTATTTCCGAGCAACAAGTGATAGCAATGATCGCAGTTATGACGAATTTTCGGGATCAAAGCTCAACACTATTATCGCAGAAGGATCAGACGTTTTGGGAAGCAAGCTCTCTTATCTCTTTAAGCCGGCCATCAACGAAGCTGGGCAAATTGCTTTTAAGGCGCGCATGGGAGAAAAGGGAAAATGGGAAGAAAGTAATCCTGATTCCATTGTTGTGTTGTCTCCCTCTCAAGACCCGAAAGCTCCTGCTTCTAAAGTCATAACGATTGCGCGAGATCGCGATAGTGATCCTCGTTCGCCTTTTTTAGGCTTCGGCAATTCGTTAGGCATTTCAGAAAAAGGTTATGTGGCCTTCATGGGTGTTCAGATCGATTCAAAGAAATCAATTGTTCTCGCTTACGATAACAAACTTCATACTCTCGCAGTCGAAGGCCAAAATGGGCTTTCTGAACTGGAACTCTTTACTCCTAAAGTGAATGATCAAGGTCTGGTCGTTTTTCGTGCCAAGGATTCAGAGGGGAAGCGTGCCATTTATATTGCTAATGAAAGTGGAATGAAGCGACTTATTGGAGAAGGCGATGATATATCGACAGATCTTGGAAGTGGAAAAATACTACTCAATCCCAATTACCCAGGCCTTGCTGGGAATATTGATATGAATGATCTCGGAGAGATTGTTTTCCACTGTTTAGTCGTTAATGCCTCAGATAACAAGGAACTTGGTTCTGCTGTTTATAAAATCACTCCTAAAAAATAAGATGAAATATGCAATACAGTTCAAAAGATAAAATAGAAAAAGATTATGATGTCATAGTCGTAGGCGCAGGGCTTGCCGGAATGACTTTGGCCAATAAAATGGCCCGCGATGGACGCTCAGTTTTATTGTTAGAGTCCCACAATAAGCTAGGTGGTTTTGCTACTTGGTTTAAACGAAGTGAGGGCCAGCACATCTTCGATGTCTCACTTCATGGATTTCCCGTGGGAATGATTAAGACTTGTCGTAAATACTGGAGTCGTGAAATCGCGGATCGCATACATCAGTTGAAGTCGGTTCGTTATATCAATCCGCAGTTTACGATTGATACAGATTTTACCAAAGAGCATTTCATAAAAGTTCTTAATGAAAAATTTGATGTGCCTCTCTCAGTAGTGCAGGATTTTTTTCATGAATTAGCAACGATGAATTTTTATGACAACTCCCAAATGAGTAATGGAGAGTTGTTTGAGAAATTTTTTCCTGGAAGAAATGATATTACTCGCTTTCTCCTGGAGCCTATTGTTTATGCCAACGGCTCCAATCTTGAAGATCCGGCCATCTCTTATGGAATTGTTTTTTCTAATTTCATGAGTAAAGGGGTTTATATTTTTCAAGGGGGGACGGATATGATGATCACCATGATGAGAGAAGAACTCTTAAAAAATGGCGTTGATATCAAACTTCAGGCTCGCGTAGAGATGATTCTCATTGAAAACAAAAAAGTTTTTGGGGTGCAGGTAAAAGGAGAGAGTATTAAAGCTCGAGCGGTCGTCTCTAATTCGAATTTGCTCTCGACAGTGCATAAGATGGCCGGTGATGAACACTTTAGTGCTGAGTACGTTAAAAAGGCTCAGCAGGTGCGTTTAAACACCTCCTCTTGTCAGGTCTATATTGGAATAAAAAGCTCAGAGACCATTCCTTTTATAGGAGATCTGGTGTTCACAAGTGACGATGCCTCTTTTTCCACTGAGCTTATTTTATCTCCCAAAGTTGGAAGTCAAACATTCTCGGTTTATTATCCGGAGACAAGACCGCATCTTTCTCCACGCTACGCGATTGTTTCTTCATCAAATGCTCGTTTTGAAGATTGGTCAGGATTAACTCCAGAGCAGTATGAAAAGAAAAAAGAATATCTGATTGAGCGCGCTCTTGGTGGACTGGAAAAACTCATTCCTGATATACGCTCTAAAGTGGATTTTATCGATGCGGCCACTCCTCTTACGGTTGAGCGCTACACCCTTCATGAAAAGGGAGCAAGTTTTGGGACAAAATTTGAAGGGCTAGAAGTTTCGATGACTATGCATAAGGAAGTGAGTGGACTCTTTCACGCCGGCTCTGTTGGCATTATTATGTCGGGATGGTTAGGGGCCGCCAATTACGGAGTCATTCAAGCGCATGAAGTGGATAATTACTTAAGTCAGTTGGATAAATTGGAAAAAGGATCACTATGAATTTTGATAATCAAACGGTTATTGTCACCGGTGGAACTCGAGGAATTGGCCGAGGGATTGCGGAAGCCTTCTTAAAAAAAGGAGCGACGGTCATTGCAACTTATGCTGGCAACGATGCTGCCGCTCAAAAATTTCAAGAAGAAATGTCTTCAGATAAACTCATCGTTAAAAAATGTGATGTCCGCGATGAAGAGGCCATTGTCTATTTTTTTAAAGAGCTTGAAAGCACCCACCCTAAAATAGAAATCCTCATCAATAATTCTGGAATTAGAAAAGATCAAGTGACTGCCATGATGACTCTTATTGAATGGAATGATGTTATCAGCACAAATCTCACTGGAACTTTTTTGATGAGCAAGCATGCTGTTTTAAAGTTCATGCCCAATCGTTATGGACGAATCGTTAATATGTCATCCATTGGAGGCTCTCTTGGGCTTCCTGGTCAGGCCAATTATGCCGCATCTAAAGCAGGCCAAATTGCCATCTCAAAAACACTTTCTAAAGAAGTCGCCAAAAGGGGCATCACTGTCAATAACGTCTGCCCTGGGTTTATTGATACCGAGCTTCTGGCCGATCTTCCTGAAGAGCAAAGAAAAGAATACATGAAAGACGTTCCCATGAAGCGTTTTGGAAAAGTGGAGGAAGTGGCGGCGGCGGTTTTGTTTCTGGCCAGTAAGGAAGCAAGCTATATTACGGGGGCAAGTCTTGAGATTGCAGGCGGGCTTTAAGGGGTTCTATTATTGCCAGAGAGAATCGAGATTTTTTTTATTCTTTAAGGCCAATTCACGGTATTTCTTGCAGGCTTCTTTCGTAGGTTTTTTATGGGGATCAATGAAATAGCATCCGTTAGGTGCAAAGTGAAAATCTTCTGGAAAGATGTCATTATTCATAAGTCTTGTATAAAATTCATAAAACTCTTTTCTTAGTTTTTCATCGTCAAAGGTCCAAGTTTTTATGGCCTTCGGGTCTTGGATGATAATTTCTTGTTGCCAAAAAAATCCATTATAATCAAGCGAGTGATAGATGATTGGAGAGTTTATTCCTAAGCGCAACTTTCTATTTGGTTCAACCTGTTGGTTATCTTGAAAATACTGATCGAGGTTAACATTGTAGAAAAGGGCCTCTTGGGCAAATTCTATACGGACAAGGTAACTCCCATAGTATTCAGGATAAACTAGGCCAGTGACTTGACCAGCAATGGCCCCAATGGGGTTAAAGAAGCAATAAACACCTTTTCGACGAGTGGAATCAGTATAGGGAAAAGCATTGGTGTTTTTGTCGATATACCCGAAATGGGCCTTGCCCTTTTTCCAGCTCTTATATTCTTTATAATTCATCCAGCGATAACAGCTTGAAAGAGATTGAGTCAGAGTAGGGTTTGCTGACAATGTTACGGAATTTGCCCTGGCGTAGGGAGCTAGGTTAAGAAAAACGAGTAAAGAGGTCAGGTATAGCATAGTTTGTTTCATTCAACTCCTTTAACATGAGTTTTTGGTTGAAAGAGATATTTTGAAAATTTTACAAATGAAGCTTTGGTATTAAGGAAATTATTGTGAACTAGGATTTATTTTCAAAGTCATTTAGAATGATGAATGAATCGACTGGGAGGTTTTATTTTGCATGGCCTAGCTTTTAAGTCTCTTTTATTCGTCCTCTGTTTTCTGAGTCATTCTCTTCTTTTGGCCCAAACGTGCAATCACCAAGCATTAAGAGAGAATTTCAACACAGAATTAGAGAAAGGGATAATTAAATACACTTATAAAAATGACCAATATCTAGGTCCTGTGAGGGATCAGGATTCAACTGGTTATTGTTATGCTTACGCCGGGGCCGATCTCTATGAGCATTGGCTTAAGAAAAAGGGATTAATGGATAAAGGTGAGCAGGTTTCTGGAGTGGCCATGGGAATAATGACTCAAAAGAGAAACTGGCGAGACCTCATGAGCGATGTTTCTGGTCAACAATTTATGGATCAAGAAAAAGTGAAGAAATTAGAGGAATTAAATCGAAGTTTAAAAGTGCTTGATGACTTATACGATAAGACATTCAAAGAAATGCTAGGCACGACTTCAGATGAGAGAAGGGATGTTCTTTTAAAAAAATGGCAAGAAATTACTGGTAAACAAGCACCTCTCATGAGAGAAAAAATCAAATTGAGAAACTCCTTTTCCCAGAAGGCACCAGGTGGAGGTTCTTCGAAGATGGTCATCGAAAAAGGGATGAAAAAACTTTGTTTTGAATCAGAAATTTCTTCTCAAGGTGTAGATAGACTGCGAAGGGAAAATACCTCAAAAGATTCAATTGACGTTCGTCCCTGGGATGTTTTTGATAGTATAAATGATGCCTTAATC
>JAGOVS010000237.1 GCA_018060625.1 Bacteriovorax sp.
ACTGGAACCTTCAACCATGTTCGAGATATTTTTGCTGAAACAGAAGAGGCGCGAACTCGAGGTTGGAAAGCAAATCGTTTTTCTTTTAACGTAAAAGGTGGAAGATGTGAAGCTTGTGAAGGAAACGGACAGATTGCTGTTGAGATGCACTTTCTTCCAACGGTTTATGTAACATGTGATGTTTGTAATGGAAAAAGATTTGATAAAGATACTTTATCTGTAAAATTCAAAAAGAAAAATATTTATGAAGTTTTGGAAATGACTGTGGAGGAAGCGGCTGTTTTCTTTGAAGATATTCCAGCGATTCACGATAGGTTAAAAACTTTGATGGATGTGGGTCTAACGTATGTAAAACTTGGGCAAAGCGCAACAACTCTTTCTGGTGGAGAAGCCCAGAGAGTAAAAATCTCTAGTGAACTTTATCGACCATTTTTAGAGAGAAGTATTTATCTTCTCGATGAGCCGACTGTTGGACTTCATTATGATGATGTTCAAAATTTGATAAATGTTTTGAATCGTCTTGTGGCAAAAGGAAACACTGTTGTAGTTATCGAACACAATATGGACGTTTTGAAATGCTCTGATTACATAATAGATTTTGGTCCAGAAGGTGGAGTTGGTGGTGGAAAAATAATTGCCAAAGGGTCTCCTGAAGATGTGGCAAATAATGCCAAGAGTTACACTGGCCAATATCTTAAGAAGATTTTGAAGAAGAAATAAAAATTATTTTGACATATTAGTTATGCTCCCGTAGTATTGTTCTCAATTGGGGGTGGTAATGGGCTTGAACCATTTCCGTCGATCTTTATTAGATGGAGAAAGGGGTATGTATCGTACTCCTATATAGTGAAAAATCCAGACTGGCATGCCTTAGCAGGCATTTCCCATAATTGGAAGTGAAGTCTACCTTAGAGGAAGCGCAGGGTGCGCTTCCTCACCCCCTTAATTCGAACTTTAAAAAACAAAAAAATGAGCGAGCAAAAAACAGTTCAAGAAATTGCTTTTGAGTTGCTCGCCAATGCTTGCAACTTGAAAGAAGAAACATTAATTAATACCTTTGATTACGAAAATCAATTTAAGACTTGGTTTAAAAAAAGAGATGGAAATAAACCAAAACTTATTGAAGAACCTTGTGTTGCACTTAAGATTTTTCAGAAATCATTACTTCAATTTCTTTATCGCTTAAAAGTGCGTACTGATTATTGTAGTAACTGGAAATTTTGGAAATATGAGGAAGAGGAATTAGCTTACAAGGAAGTGTTAAGGCATAACTTGAGTTTCAAAATGCACGGGCAAATTCCCAAGAGGTCTTTGGCGACTACTGGTTCGGTGCACGAAAATTCAAATTATCCTTTTATGATCAAGATGGATTTAAAAGAAGCATATCATTCTGTGCCAGGTGAAAAACTTTTTGAAATTTTGTATGGAATATTTTTTGATGAGATAAAAGCTTATTACGAAGCTTTCAAAGAACTTCCAAATTCATTTGCTTCAAGGCGAAAGAAGCAAATCGCAAAATTCAGAAGAGACATTCATTTAATTAGAGAACAAATATTTTCTGAGACAAGAGACTTGTATGACGAAGAAGATGTTTTAGATGAAGAGCACTTTCGAAATACGGGGGAGTTTCTCTATTATAGCCATAGAATTATAAAGAACACAGAATGCTGGCAATCAGAAACTAGATACGCTCTGAGTAAGATTGGTTACGACGAACTCATTAATTATTTGAATCTAGATGAACTGCTTAAGTCTGACGGTAAAAATTATTTCTATCGTAGACCAAGTAGTAAAAATCTCTATCCGCCAGTACCACTTTTTTCAAGTTTAAAATTTCCTAAACTTCGTAAAATGATTCGAGATTTAGTTTCAAAAGGCGAGTCTCTTGAGGGAAGTCAGGTTGACGATGTAATTAAATGTTTTACCGAATACATAGTAAGACTCAGTACTTTCAATAATCGTCTTCCAAAAGGTGCTCCTTCTTCAGGATTTCTACTTAATTTGGTAATAAATGAAACAGGAATTTTGAAAGAAATTACTAAGTCAAATGAAACTTGCAGTGTTTGGGTGGATGATATTATTATTACCACACTCAAAAAACCAGATTCAAACCGAATTGAAGAAATAATTAGAACGATTGAAGGTTCCAATATTTTTAAACATAATCCTAAAAAAATTAGAGTTTATGATTTGCGGAATAAATCTGGAACTGTGCTTGGAATGAAGTTGAATCATCGTGTACAAACAGAAAAGGAAAAAGAATGGTTCGAGGAAAGAGAAGCTCATTTGATTCCAAGAGGTTACAGAAGAGCTCGAAGGTTGAATAGGGAATGGACGGTAAATAAATTAATCTTATCCAAGAAAAAGCAAAAGCAGTATCGTGCTTTTTTGTATATGGTTATGACGAAACCCCACACTACCGAGGAGAAAGATAAGGCTATGGGATATCTTGGCCATATTTTGTCTGTATATGGGTGGGGGTATAGGTGGACTCTACCTTCTTCGCTTTCAAAAATTGTTCTAGAATTTAGAAAAAAATTCTTGTTAGGAAAAGTTAAAGACAAGAACAAGTATAGGTATAAAAAAAGCCGACTTAAATAGTCGGCTTTTATTTTCCATCTGGAAATCTATCTTTGTCCCTAACTTTAAACTTCTGAATTGATTTAGTTAAAGCTTTATCTGGCTCAAAACCAAGGCTTTTAGAAAAAATAATTTGAGTCTCAATTATTGCATTAAAGATATCTTGTTCGATGTTATTGCTATTTCCTAAACAACAATAAGCAAATAATAGATCTCCCATTTCTACTTCAGCTTTTGCGAGATCGCCTTTTTCTATTTCAGCGTTAAGCTCAAAAGTTTCTTCTCTTATTTTTGAGAGAATTTTGTTTTTATCCCAATACTGCCAATTCATTTCATTCATGAAATCATCGACTTGTTTTTGTAGTGAATTCATAGTTTTTCTTTTATCCTATTCTTGTCTCAAAATTTGTCAAATAAAAAACCGGCGGTTAAGCCGGCTAAAGGTCTAAAATATTTTTTTCGGCATAGTCAATTAATTTTTCAATTTTTGATAACTGCCAAAATTTAAAAGAATCATTTTGAAAATCACCCACCTCTAATTTAGAACAAGTGCAGTTGTGAAGATGTCCCACTAAAAACTCAGCCCTTTCAGACAGGCTGGCTTTACCAGGTGTATGAATATTATTGCTAATGATTAAACTCTTCAATTCCGATATTATTCTGTTGATAACATTAAAAGAGTATCCATTGAATATTTCTGTTTCCATTTTGTTAAGTTTTAGTTTTGCTCACTTTACACTTCTAATATATACTTGTCAAACATGAAGATTTCTGACTTGAAAAAGTTTAAGTTACCTGATTTATCAGGCGTTTATCTCTTTAAAAAAGGAGGGGATTTGTTGTACGTCGGGAAGGCTACTTCTTTAAAGGATCGAGTTAAAAGCTATTTTTCGAAAGATCTAATAAACACTCGAGGGCCTCTAATACTTGATATGGTTTTCAAGGCTGACAAAGTAGATTTTATAGAAACTCAAAACGCACTCGAGGCATTGGTACTCGAGGCGGCACTTATAAAAA
>JAGOVS010000238.1 GCA_018060625.1 Bacteriovorax sp.
GACTTCTTGTTCTCTACCCAAATAACGCTGGGGCCATGAATGATATTTCTAAGGATAAGCAATCGCAAATCCTTGTGGAAAAGTTGCAAAAATAAAGTTGAATTTGAATGTTATGAAAAGAAAAGGCTTACATGAAAATGTAGGCTTTTTTTATTTTTACTAATCTTACTCAATGCAATTAGTTGCTCGTGCCATTACCCATCCTTCAATATTTTGAGATCTAACAAATAAATATTTAAGATTGGGAAAATTAGGATCAGTTTCTAGTTTTGATTTGTTTAGATATTCTAGTTTGGTAGGAGATGGAAAGCCGTAGTCACTTGATGTAAATTTATTATTTTCAAATTCCCAGCGTTTATTTCTAGCACCTTCGATAAAGCTGCAGTGGGAAGTTATTTCGGCTATTTTTATTTTATCCAAGGATTCAATAAGTTTTTTCATCTGTCTCAAATGAGAAAGAGATTGTTTATCTGAAATTTTTGTTGTTGGAAAATTTTTTAAATAATTATTAATTTTTAAAATTACCGCCGCATTTTCTTTATTGTTAAGATCGCGATATAAATCCCACTGGAACCATTCAAGGGCCGTTCTTTCGATACTGTACTGAGCAGAAGCATCATAAATAGATTTATTAAGTTCAATTAAAGTATGAAAGTAATCAACTCCAAACTTTGCAAATGGCATTTCTGTTTTTTGATTAAGAACTTTCATGTCAGTTTCGTAGTACTTAATGGCCATTTTTATTGTGGTAGCGAGAACTCGTAAATGAGTATCTACTGCACCAATCTCATTTATATCTGCTTCTTTATTTAAGATTTCATCGACCACTAAACCTCTGTTGAGAATGTATCTCATTAAGAGTTCAGAGTTTTTAGGAGCACTTTCCCCCACAACCGATTTTATTCCCATGATTAACCGATCGAGTTTTTCATAAGAAGAAAGCCCTTCAGCGCTCTCCAAAAGATCATATAAATAGGCCTTTGAATCTTTTGCCCATGGGGTGAGTTCGGCAATTTGACTTGGCGAAAGTTTAGTTTCAATGCCTTCATTCAAGGCAGCTGGCCTAGTGATAATAGGGAGAGAAATATCTTCGGCCTTAAGGGCAGATAAACTCATCATGAATAAAAGTAAGATGCCCGCTTTAAATTTTGTTTTCATTTTTTTCCTTATTAAAGAAACTTTAAATTTATGTATTGATACAATGACACGTTTTTGTTTTTTTCAGGACGATGTTGAATTTTTTTTAGACTACTGTAGTCAGCAGTAGGAAATGGATAAAGAACTTTTAGTGATTGATTTTATAGACTTCTTATCGGGAGGCACTAGAAAACTGTTTAAAATTTTAACATCAGACAAGTAGCGAGATAACATTTCTCTCGAGAAGAATTTACACATTTTTGTTTTTTGGCCAAAAAAAATCGTAAACTAGGAAACCAACCAAATTTAATGATTAAAGAGGAGTTCAAAATGAAAATGAAGAATTATCTTAATAGATACGCGGTTATATTTTTCATTGGATTGATTTCCTCAGGCAGTCAGGTCTTTGCGGAGAGTAAAGTTGATCCCTACCCAAACACCATTTCGGCCCAAGAGGCAGCTCGTTTATCTCTTAAAGATCTGGAGAGTAAGTATTTAGAGGATAGATGTGGAAATAGTTGTCTGGATTTATTGAGAACAGAGTTCAATCCTAAAGACCCTTTATCGTTGGCAGAACAAATTGTTATCAGTCGTTATACAGAAGTTAATATTGTGGAAAACCAGCGAATCATGACTGCTGCTTTAATGAAACTTCCCAACCAATCTAAATTGGTTTTTCGAGGAGGGAGTTCAAAGAAATTTAAAGTTTTACGAGTAGGACAAGTCATGCAATTTGACCGCATGACCAGTACTTCTGTTAACCGGACTAAGGCCGAAGAGTTTATCACAGATCAATTGCTTAAAATTAAAACAAAAACAGTAAAAGACATTCAACACTATTCAGTGGTCTCTGAAGGAGAGCATCTCTATCTTCCTGGAGTGAAATTTCGAGTTGATAAAATTTCAACAATCAAGGTTGACCTCTCCTATGAAGAAGAGACTAGAATTCAAGATGTTCAATTTGTAGAGCTGACTGAGATCTGAGTTTTTACGCGCGCAATTCCCAATCACTAAAGATGCCCTCTAATCTTGGCATCACCAAAATATAATAGCGATTAAATAAATCGGCCCGTGATTGATCAAGTTCAGCATGGGCACAAAGCACACGAAGAGTCTCCATATAACAAAGAGCTTGCGTAAGAGTCTCAGCATGCACCATCATATGCTCTACATTTTCTTCTTTCATCCATGATTTAGAATTAAACATTGATCCTTCTTTGGGCTTTAGGGCCTTAAATAAAAGAGCAATAAGTTTCTTTTTAAATCTATAATGAGTGGAAAGGTAAGTGTGGTGCCAAGGATTATTTCCTTTTACCAATTCAAGGCCCGGGTGTTTATTCATTACGCTGGAAAGAAAGCGCTTAGGATCCTTTAAGGCATATTTTAAGAGGTCTTTTAAGGCCATGAGGGCCTGAATCTGACTTGTCCCTTCGTAGAGAAGAGGTCCAAAGCTGTCGCGGTGGATGCGCTCAAGAGGGTACTCTTTCATAAAGCCATACCCACCTAAAACTTGGAGGGCACGTTGGGAAAGTTCAGTGTATTTTTCACAAGCATAGTATTTCACCAGAGGAGTACGCTTTCGAGTCCACAGAGTGGCCTCTTTTAGTTTTTTCTCTTCTTCTTTTGTGAGATCCCCTGTTTGTTTTTTCTTTAAATCAAGAAATTGAAAAACATCATAATGAGAAATGGTATCCATTAAAAGGGCGCGAATAGCATCGCGTTCTGTGCAAAAGTCTTCTAGGTTGCGCTTCATGAGAGGTAAATCTTTTAAAGGTTTGCCAAATTGAGTGCGCTCAGTTGCGTAGTTCACGGCATAGTCTAAAGCAGCTTCAATACCTCCGAGCCCTTGCATTCCAACTGCGATGCGCGCCTCATTCATAAGATGAAGCATGTACTTGAAGCCTTCATTTTCTTTTCCAATTAAGACACCTACGGTATTTTCGTAAACGATTTCGCAAGTGAATGAAGCATGCATCCCCATTTTTTCTTCATTTTTGGCCACTTTGAAATTGAGTATTTTTTCTCCCTTCTCGTTAGTGATTTCTTGTTCGACAAAGAACATCGAGATGCCTTCAAGTCCAACTGGACCTCCTTTAATTCTTGCGAGAACAAAGGCCACTCCACCACCACCGTTGGTGATAAAAATTTTTGATCCGTTGAGAAGATATTTTCCATCAGTCGTGGGTGTTGCAGAAGTTTTTATCGCCCCAAGATCTGACCCACAACCAGGTTCCGTAAGATTCATAGAACCAGAGAGTTCACCATTAATAATTTGAGGAACAATTCGATCGGCCGTTTCTTTATCGCAATAACGATGAACCATTTCGGCGATAGAAGTAAAGAAGGCCATTTGAGTAGAAGAGCCGACACAAGAGCGAGAAAGTTGAGCGAGCACCATGAATTGCATGGCCGCAGGGACTTGAAGCCCACCGTACTCTCTTGGCAAAGGCATTCCAATAA
>JAGOVS010000239.1 GCA_018060625.1 Bacteriovorax sp.
AGATAATACACAAGAGTCGGATTCAACAAGCTAATGACCAGGATAAAATTCTCACATTTGACTGATGCTCTTTGTCAGGGGAAAAATCCACGATATTTTATCAAGGCTATCGTTATACCTCCTCGTCTAGAGCAAACTCAAAATTATCTTTTCCTCAGAGCATCTGAAAAATAAATTTTGGATAGCTATAAGTAAGAATGCTTAAAGATGTTAAAGGAAAACGCTTAATAGCCAGACGAGTCATCAATTAAAAAGAGATTGTTTCAGATAAATTTTGAGAATGTGCACATTCCTCCTCTTTCTTTGATTTTGAAAGAAAAGAAGACAAGTTTTACTGATTTTTTGAAGCAGGTGACATCAGGAGAGGAGACCTTAGCAATAGAAAAGATACGTCTTGACCCAACGATTGAAGAAATCACAGTTATTGCATGCAAGTACCTGAACGAAGTTGAGGACAAAGTTATTTCTTGGAGCGATTTGTTTGCCTTTTTGTCCAAAGAGCTGAAAATTAATAACGGAAACATTTTGAATCAAATAAAGCCTGAGCTTTTGTGTGAGGGGATGTATATATTTTACTTTCCCATGATGCAATTTATTGTGAAGAATGAGCAGAAATATCCCTTTGAGAAAGAATCGGCAAAAATTTGTTAATGCTCATATAAAGATCTCTATGATTTATCACCTTCTGAACAAATTTTTGAAGAAGGCAGAAACAATTTAGAAGAGGGATAGTCGGTTGATATTAACGATTGGTAATCATTAGTCAGAAATGCTTCTCTCATTTTAAATAGTAAGATTTTAGCAATTGATTTGGAAGGAACATTGAGAAAAGGAGGATTTGTTGAGCTGATTCAATTAAATAACGGCAAAAACACTTTTATCATTGATTATTATCAACTGACCTGCAATAAAGACCAAAAGACTATAGATATCGTTCAAAAGGTCCTCAGAAATGTGTTAGTAAATCCAGGCATACCTAAAATATTTCATGATTGTAGACACGATTCTCTTGCCTTGCATGAGTGCCTTCAGAGCTGTATCATAAATGTCTTTGACACGAGTGCGTTTTAAACATTAAAAGACCAGCTTTAACTTTACAAAAAAATCAAAGTTGAAGAAAAGGACAGATTAAAGTAAGCCAAGAATGCCATCAAAGAATGTACGAATGTTCGCACTTTGGGCTTGAACGAAGTATTGCAAAGATATGAAGCCAGTCACGGTATAAATAAAAACAAAGAAAAATTCCATCATATGTGGGGAAAAGGTGAGGTCGATTTCTTCTTAAAAAGGCCGATGAATAAAGACTACAGAGATTATTGCATAAAGGATGTGCTTGACCTCCCAGAAGTCCATGATAAAATGCTCGCTAGTGTTTCTGAGTGGGAATTTAGCTTATCAAAATGGATTTCAGCTCACTATGTGCTTTTTGGATATCAGATAAGCAATCATTAGTGAATAAAACAATATTGAGACCAATAAAGAAAAGTTATCGAATGATCGAATTATAACAGCTATATAAATTGTTTGTTTGAACTCAAAGTCACTTTTTTTGAAGGAGTCTTTCATTATGCTCTTTGTCCATTTATTTGTTTTTTTGAAAAAATGTTAAAAGAAAGATGGGTTATTCTTTGTTTCTTCCTTTAATAAAATGCTTAGTCGTATTTCTCCAGTGAGAATGGAGAAATGTTTTGAAATAAGCAGATAGTTCATCTGATCAACTGAGGTTGGCTGATGATGAAGTTACGAGAAAATTCTATTTGATCTAAGGACTAAAATTGTATGAAAGGATATGTATTATAGAATAATACATTCTTATTCACTTAGAGTTGACGTAAAAGATAAATTGCAAAAAGTTTAAAACGCTACTTCTGTTTATAATTTTCGTTCTGTTTTATAAACAGGAGAATCATTGTATTTCGAGTCGTTGACGAAACTATAGCATTTTTTCTTATTTTTGAGTTTGGAAATCGGTTGTTTTGACTAATATCAACTTGTTCCATTGAAATTAGTTTATTTTATGTAATTTTTTAGAATTTCATGGGAAAAATTTTTTTTTGAGGAAGATATGATTTTTTATCGAAACAATCTAAGAATTTAATATTTGATGAATTTGGATCTTTTGATATTTTTAGTTATTGGCAGCAATCTTCTGCCTTACCTGTAAATTGTGAAAACAACAAAAATGAGGCTTGGAACATAAAAGGAAAATAATGCTTTTAATGAAGTTTAGAGCGATAGTCAATGTCATTTTTAGGTTTAGTTTTGACTAGTTTTTATTTTTATTTTTTCGGATCATTGTCCATGACAAGTAACTAAGATATTTCTTCATTTGAGTCAAATTTTTTGATAAAAAATGGAAATAGATCGTGGATCATAGAGATTCAGATTGAAATAGGCAAAAAATAGAATCTTAATGAAAAAACTGTTCTATGTTTTTTAAAAGTAAAATTTCTTTCCTAGACTATTAATACACAACGGTAGATCAAATTTGTCAAACATTAAATGAAAGCGATCGTTGTTGTTGCCCTTTTGCTCGCTCTAGCAGTGAGCATATCAATCGCCTAAACTCATGATTTCTATTGCAATAAAAAGCTCACCTTGAAATTCACATATGCTGCCAGACAGGGAGTGCCATTTAACAGCAACTAGCTCAATGTGCATTGGAATGGACAAGTTGTCAAAAAGCTCGCTCCCAATGACTATTAGCTAAAGTTTGCTGTTATTCCTCTCATAGCCAAGTTTGGATAAAATACCCTCGCTTTTAGTGGGGAGGGAACATCGGATAGTCTAGGAGCTACGATTAGCGATGTGCATCTTTTAAGGCTAAAAGCTCACGGTGGAGGCTAAGAAGATCTTATAACGAATGGAGACTTCTAGCAAGGACACAATGTTGGAACAGGATGGAGCATCTTTAAAGGACCACTTGCTGGTTGGGAAGGAGACGAAATTGAGATTGGTCATGGTAAAATTTACAACAGTAATTGGAAGTAAGGAATTCATGTTTGCTAGCTGGATGGAAATCATAACGATGTTGTTTCTCAACGAATAAATTTTGATAAAAATGTCAGATGTGCTGGAGGATACGATGAAGACTCTTAAGAATCGTCTTCATCTTCATCTTCATCTGAGGAAGATTATCACCATCACCACAAGCCGAACAACCATTTCATTCTAAAATTTGATTACGCTGCTAGATTAGGTGTGCCCTATATAAGTTCTCAATTCTCAGTTCATTGGAATGGACATAAGATTCGTGACATTCTTCCGACTGATTTACTTATCAACACGATAAGTATTCCTGTTGTTGGTAAAGTGGGAAAAAATATTTTGGGCTTTCATGGATAGGGAACATCAGATTCATATGGTGCTTGTGTTACCCATGTATCACTAACTAAAGGAGGAAAAGATTTTATCGTGAACGGCAACTTTGAGGACCCAAATGTTGGAACCGGTTGGAGAATTCTTACTGGTATTCCTGGATGGACAGGAGGTGAGATTGAGATCGGGCATGGTAAAATTTACAACCAGAATTGGCCTGATAATACTCATGTAACTGAGCTGGATGCTAACCGGAATGTTAAAATACA
>JAGOVS010000077.1 GCA_018060625.1 Bacteriovorax sp.
ACTTCTTTTTTTCTGGTGAGAATGGTGATCTTTTTTATTCTTTGGACAGGATTTGGTGCACTTATTTCCTATCTAACAGATCGTTGGACTAAGGCAAAACCTTATCCAGAGCAAGCGGCCTTGCTTGCAAAATGCTCAGCACTTTTTATGGTTGTTTTTGCGTTGAGCTTTTCATTTGCTAGTTATGATTGGATAATGTCTATTGAGCCACATTGGTTTAGTACCATTTTTTCCGTCTACACTTTTTCTGGGCTATTTGTAGGTGGGATTGCTTTTATGACTCTCGCATTGATCGTGCTTCGTGCCCAAGGCTACCTTGTGGATTATGTGACCGATGATCATTTACATGATTTAGGAAAGTGGATGTTTGGAATGTCTACCTTTTGGGCCTATATCTGGTTTTGTCAGTATATGCTAATTTGGTATTCAAATATTCCTGAGGAAACTGTCTATTTTATTTTAAGAGAGCAGGGGAATTGGTCTTGGCTTTTCTGGTCTAATTTTATCATTTGTTTCGGGGTTCCATTTTTTGTCCTTCTTCCACGAGAAGCTAAGAGAAATCCCATTAAGCTGGCCTTCGTTGCGGTGGTCATTTTAGTTGGTCGTTGGGTTGATCTCTTTACTCTTGTTGCACCGAAAATTTTTGAACATAACAATGTTGCGGCCATCATTGGCCCCTATGAAATATTGTCTGCTTTCATGTTTTCAGCGATATTTGTACTTATTTTCTTAAAGCAGCTTTCTAATAAAAAATTAATTGTCAGCGAAGATCCTTATTTTGAAGAAGGTGCACATTTGCACCAATAAGAAAAAGACCCAGAATTAAAACTTCGGCCAGCACAAAGATGATAATGTTTTGGGCAATACTATCAGTAAAGCCGTAAGAGTGAAGACCAATATTCAAAAGATTAACTCCAAACCAAGCGAGAATGACAATAATGCTGGTCAAGGAAGTGACCAAAGCAAATGAGCTCTTTTTAAAATATCCGGCCAATTTCCCGTGGACAATAAGCAAGAGCCAGAGACATAAAAAGAGTGCTCCATTCTCCTTTGGGTCCCATCCCCAGAATCGTCCCCAGGATTGATCGGCCCAAATGCCTCCAAGAATAGTTCCAAGCACTGTGAAAAACAGTGAGAAGAGAGCTGTTCCGTGAATATTGCTTAGCAAAGATGCTTCTTGTGTTTTTATCTTTAACATTTTTTTAAAAAGATAAAGATGTCCCAGTAGGGCAGCAACCAGAGAGCAGCCGTAACCAATACTAATTGTAACAACATGAGTGGCCAGCCAAAAATTGGTGTCAAGGACCGCGACAAGCATTCCCATGCTATCGCCGTCTTTTTCATAGCCAAAACTGACAAATAAAAGAATGGTACCTAGAGTTGTGCCGATAAATAGACCATTTCCATTGCGATGTCGCCATTCAATGATAAGTGAGAATAAGACAGTTATGAACCCAACAAAAAGAATAGATTCATAGAGAGAGGAAACAGGAGGGCGACTCATGATAATACATCTTAAGCTGATACCAACGAGGTGTAAAACAGCACCTAGGCCTAAAGAGGCAAGAGAGAGGAATTCATTTAGACGCTTCCAGATCAGAAAGCTTGCGAAAAAGAGAATGAATCCTGATATGTAAAAAATGGCAGCATTTGTGAATAAATTAAGACGATTAAATACATACTCAAGCTTTAGTGTTTTAAGATGTACGTCATTCGGGGGCGCTTGGAGAGTCAGTTGCTTTAAATCTCTTGATAACGTCTGAAAATGAGAGGGCACTTTATTTCTGTAAGCGATGATTAATTCACTCCACTTGGAAAGTAAGGCATTTCTCTTTGGACTCATTTGTTTGATGGCCTGTGTGTTCCAGGCAGAAACCCATTCAGAATCTTGCAGCGTTTCGGGAGGAAATATTTTTAAACTCTCAGATTGATTATCTTGGCGAATATAATCAATATAGTTAACGACCTCTAAAAGTTGTTGATCAATTTTTTGAGGATTTTTAAGACCACCTCTCTTAATCATTTCCGCTAAGGCATTTTTAAGATTAATTTCTTGATTCATTATTTCTATATAAGAAATGTTTTCCCTAAAAGGGAGATGGAGTTTCTTTGAGAGTTCAAAAGAGGGCAGTAGAAAGTCTTTAAAAAGCAGGGAGAATGAGCGAGAAAGCTCAATGTAAAACTGAACATTTGTATAAAGCTCTAAAATTTGTTTCTGGGTTTCAGTTTGAAGATGGGTCTCTGTTTTTGAGAGTTCTTCTATGAGTTGAGAGTTGTTTTGAAAACAATTAATGAGCTCAATGGCCGAGTAGTTATTGCTGGCATCTTGGGTAACACTAAGTGTTTTTAACGTTTCAGGGTTTACAATGCGAAAAATGCGTTTGTGATTGGCCACATCAGGAGAGAAGAGCACTTCTATAAACCAATGGATCGCCTCTTGATTTTTTAATGTGTCTTTATTATGAAAACGCTTAAGGGTTGAGCGAGCAAAAGTATCAAGTGGTTTGATTCTGCCGTTGGAGAGTATTGGGAGTTGAGCAACTTCACTGTAGTCAAAAGTAACTTCTGCTTGAGTGCTAAGAATCGGAGTGATAAACAAAAAAAGAATTAAGAAAATGTTATTGATCATGTTTTTCGCGCTTGAAGAATTGTGATTTATTGAGAATTAAATGAATAAGGAGTCCAATGCATATAATGATGCTTGAGAAATAAGGGAAGTATTTTCCAAAGTTTTTGACAACGGCCAAATCTGTAATTTCTCCGTCACTGTTTTCAGAAAATGAAGATTGATAAAAGGTGTAGCCCTTATAGCGTAAGGGCTCATTCATTTGAATAACGACCTTTTGATTAACCTGAGCATCGTGGACGGTAATCTCGGATTTAAAACTTTTAGGAATTGATGAAGATGGATAAATGATTTTCTCAAAATCATGTAAAGAAATGGAAAAGGGCAGGTAGTGTCGCAGGGATCGCACTTCTACCTTGTAGCGCCGACCATCTTTGGCAGTTAAAGTCTGAGCAATAGGCATATCTTTAAAAGCAGCATAGGCACCATCTTTAAGGGAGCCATGAATATCAAAAATAAAAGTAGGTAAATTTTCATTTTCATCAGCGGCCATTTTTTTTTCTTTAAGTATAAATTTGCTAAAAAATCCAACTTCATTTTTAATGTCAAGAATGTCCCGAGGAAGCATTTCACTATTTTTGAAAAAATGCTGAATTCTAAGGGTAATTCCTGTCGTTGGGACTTGATAAATTTTTTTTGATGCTATTTCATTTTGAGTAATTGTCAGAAGAGCTCGATTCGTTGTTTTTTCTGTATCAGTTATTTCCAGGGGAGTGATGACAAGTTCAAACTGATGGTAATCTTGAAAGTAATTCACTGTTTCCCCCTCGGGGATAATCATACTTCCTTCTATTCCAGAATAATTTGTGATTATTCCGCCTGAAAGGAGTAAGAGAGAGCCCAAATGAGCAATCGTAATTCCAAGTTTTTTGAGTTGGCGAAAGTGTGTTTTTAATAAAAGTTGGGAGCATAGTCCAAAATAAATAAGTCCCAAAGTAAAGAGCCCTCCAGGGAGCGGGATAAATCCAACTTTGAAAAACCAGGAATTGAAATATTTTACTTGGGATTGATAAAGACCTATTTCTTTTTGCTCTATAGTTCCGATCGTTAATAAGATCATAAGCCAAAGAGTTGACCAAAAAAATACTTTAAGATTTGAAGGAAAGGATATGATTTTTTTAAAAAGGTTCATAATGTATCGCGATTTAATCTTTTGTTTGATGTTATGACGTGAATCATAAATCAAACATGTTAAAATAGTATGACATATATCATAAAAGAAGAATATTTCAGTTTTATGCAACTCAAGTACTCTATATTTTTAAATATATGTGATCAATAACTTTTAAAAACATGATCTGGGTCATTATTAATTAATCATCTTAATGTGATTATCATATTGAAAATGATGCCAGTTTACCAAAGAGAGGGTTTTTTGAGCTACTTTCCTATGTTTTTTAATATTGCAGAGAAAAAGATATTGCTAGTCGGTGCCGGTGAGGTTGCCGCCTTTAAGTACGAAAAAATTTGTGAATATCATCCTAAGCTTCTTAAAGTCATCGCAAAAGAATTTCATTCCAAGGTTTTATCCAATCAAAAAGATTTTTGTGAATTGGTTCATAGATCATTTGAAATGAGTGATCTTGAGGGTATGGATATAGTTATAGTAGGTGTCAATGATCTTTTGTTGCAACAGGCGATATATGATGAGTGTCAGCTTCGAAAAATTCCATGTAATTGCGTTGATGAGTTAGATCGCTGTGATTTTATTTTTTCTTCAACGATTAAGAGAGGCAATATCATTATTGCCATTAGTTCATCAGGCAAAGTTCCCGGATTTAGCGTAGGACTTAAAGATTTTATTGAGAGTATTTTACCTGATGATCTTGAAAAAAAAATGGATGACTTAAGGGCCCTTAGAAAATCGCTACCAAGCGGAAAGGAGAGAATGGCCAGGATAAAAGAGGAGGCACGACTCTATTTCACTAAGTTCATCAAAGGAGATAAGTAAATGAAGCAATTTAGGGTTTCGTTGTTTCTTTTATTGATCTCTCAGCTCAGCTTTTCTTGTGCCTTCATTTCTTCTGAAAATTCAGCTTCGCATTTTCGTAGTGAAAAACTTTTTATCGTAGAAAGAGAACGAGAGTCCGTGGCGGTGATTGGCGTTGATGCGAAAATAAGTCATATTGCTGATCTTGGAAATTTGAATCATGCCACCTTGAAATTTAAAAAGGGATTTGGGTATGTTCTGGCCCGTGATGGTTATCTCGCAAAAATTGATACCCTGTCTGAAAAGTTGGTGAAAAAGGTTAAAATAGGAAAGAGTGGTATCGGAATTACTTTTACAGAGAATCAAGTGGTCATTGTCAATTATGATCCCAATTCTGTTGTAATCCTCGATCTGGAATTGAATGTTCAAAAAGTTATAGAAACAAATTCAAGAAATGTCGGAATTAAGGTTTGGAAGAATTATCTTGTTTTTTCACTTATGGACAAAAATGAGATTTGGGTTTTGGATTCTCTTCAAGAATTTAAAAGGATCAAAAAATTTGAAAATATCGGAAATCTTCCCTTCGACGCTCTTATTCATGAAAATGTCTATGTCGTAGGGTTCTTTAATGAACCAAGTGTTGGTCTGCTTGATCTAAATTTAATGACGTACACCAAAATAGCGATGAAAGATGCTGGGGAGCAATTGATTTACAAAGTTCCTCATTTTGGTCAATGGGGAGTTGTCGATCAGCAAGTTTTTGTCCCTATGGTCTCCAGTAATAAATTACTTGTTCTCGATCTAAAAAGCTTAAAAGCTGTTGGAGAAGTACAGCTCATTGGGCGCGCCGTTTTCGCTGCGGTTTCTCCAGATAAAAAAATATTAGCTGTAAATTTTAGTGGAGATCAAGAAGATTATATTTCCTTGGTTGATACGAGTACCAAAAAAGTGATGTCTACATTTAAAGCAGGTAAGAGAATAATGCATTTACGTTTTTCTCGTGATGCCAGATCACTTTATGCAACATCATATTTTGAAAATAAATTATATGTGTTTGATGCTAAGACAACAAAAGAAAAAGCGACTATTCCCGTAAGTACTCCATCGGGGATTTTTATAGAAGAAGAAAAATAGTCATACGTTTATATGAGGTAGTCATGAGTGCATTTGGTACAGTTTATTTGGTGGGGGCAGGTCCTGGCACGATTGATTTGCTTACAGTCAAAGCATTTCAATTGATTCAAGAGGCAGATGTCATCGTTTATGATCGATTAGTTAAATCGGAAGTTATGAAGCTCGCCAAAGAATCTTGTTTTTGTCATTACGTTGGAAAGCAAGAAAGTGAACACACTTTGCCCCAAGAAGAAATTAATCAATTACTCGTAGAATATGCAAAACAGTATAAAAAAGTCATTCGCTTAAAAGGGGGCGATCCTTTTGTCTTTGGGCGTGGAGGAGAGGAGGTCGAGCTATTAGTAAAAATGGGGATTTCCTTTGAAGTGGTTCCAGGTATTTCTTCTTCTGTTGCGGCCGCAGCATATGCTGGTATTCCAGTTACTCATCGAGGAGTGGCCAATAGTTTTACGGTTTTGGCCGGCCACTGTTGCACGACTGCAAGTTTTGATTCTATTGACTGGAAAGCGCTGACTCATATTGGAACAATTGTCATTCTTATGGGGGTCCGCAATCGATCACTTATTGCAAAATGTTTAATTGATGCAGGAAAAGAGAAGAATATTCCTGTGGCATTCATAGAAAATGCCACAACTCCTTTTCAAAACGTGATTATCTCTCATCTTGAAGAAGTCTTACTTAATCCTCCTGACGTTCAGTCTCCAGCAGTTATGGTCATTGGTGATGTTGTTAATTTTCACCAAAAATGGAACTGGTTTAATAAGATTGAAAATCATTTATTTAATGATGGAGTTTCGGTTGGAGTATAAAGAAATTGTTCAATTATTAATTGAGAACTTTCAATATGACTTTCCTCTTGTCTCTAGACCCTATTTAGAAATGGGGAATTTTGTAAGCTTGAAAGAAGATGAAGTTATGAGCACTCTGAGACAAATGAAGGCAGATGATATTTTAAGTCGTGTTGGCCCTGTTTATAAAACGCACAGTGTTGGGCACAGTATTCTTGCTGCCTGTGAGGTCAGTGAGGATCGATTTAAGAGTGTGGCAGAGTTGATTAATAGCTTTGTAGAAGTAAACCATAATTATGAGAGAGATAATAAATACAATATGTGGTTTGTATTAACAGCGCCAACGGCCGAGCGAATCGTGGAAGTTTGCGAGCAAATTGAAACTGAGGGTGGTGTTGTCGTTTTACGTTTTCCAATGGTTAAGCCATATAAAATCGACTTAAGTGTGAAAGAGAAAATACGGTGGGCGGAGTTATGACCTTCGAAAAAAAAGTTATTAACATAATAAGTGAAGGAATCAGCATAGAGAGTCCAACTCCATTTTTAGATCTTTCCAGAAAACTTGATTGCACAGAAGAAATGCTAATTAAGGCTATTAAGAAATTAAAAGAAGAAGGAAAGATTAAGCGATTTGGTGCCGTTGTCAAAAATCGAAGTATCGGCTTTGTACATAATGCAATGGTCACACTAGATGTTCCAAGTGATCAGGTTGATTATTTTGGAGAAAAAATTTCCCATTATCCCTTTATTAAATTGTGTTACCAAAGGGAGCGAGTCGCGAATGTTTGGGATTATAACCTCTATTTCATGGTTCATGGTAAAGAGCGCACTCTGGTTTTAAAACAAATTGAGCAAGTACTTAAAGAAAATCAGTTAGAGCATTGTCGACATGAAATCCTCTTCAGCAAGCAATGCCTAAAACAAAAAGGAGCTTCTTATTAATTGGGATCATCAAGATATTTCAGTTCTCAATCTTGTTCAAAAAGATTTTCCCTTATCTCAAAGGCCTTTTTATGATCTGGCATTGACGTTGGGAATGGAGGAAGAAGCTCTCATTTTAAAACTTCAGCAATTTTTGGAGAATGGTCTTTTAACTCGAATCGGGCCATTTTTTAATATGGACAAAACTTCAGGGTATGTGAGTTTGGTTGCCATGAGTGTTCCTTTAGATCGGTTCGATGAGATCACATTACTGGTCAATTCTTATGATGAAGTGGCCCATAATTATCAGCGTGAACACAAATTAAACATGTGGTTTGTTTTGGCCGCTAAAGAAGAAAATAGTGCACATGAAATACTGAGAGATATTGAAATGAAGTCGTCTCTTAAAACGTATAATTTTCCAAAAGAACGAGAGTTTGCCCTCGATCTCTATTTGGAGGTGATGTAAATGAAGTCTGAATTTACCGTTCATGGAATGCAATTTGATGAGCTTGATATGGCCTTGGTCTTAAACACCCAAGGGGGCATGCCTTTAGTGAGCAGACCTTACTTAGAGCTTGCAGATAAATTAAATACGACAGAAGAAGAGATACTGAGACGTCTTAAAATAATGAAGGATTTGGGTTTTGTTAGAAAGATTGCGGCCACCCCTAATCATTATAAAATTGGATATGTCGCTAACGCCATGACGGTCTGGGATGTCCCGGATGAATCAATAGAAGAGGTGGGCAATTATTTCAAGTCTCTTGGCTTTATAAGCCACTGTTATATTCGTCCGAGAAGACTGCCGGATTGGCCTTACAATTTATTTGCGATGGTTCACGGTCATTCAAAAGAAGAAGTAAATCAAGTTGTAGCAAAATTGCAGGAAGAAATGCGAGGTCTCTATAAAGATATGACTTTGCTCTATAGCTCAAAAATTTTAAAAAAAACGGGAATACGCTTAAAGGTGGAAAACAATGTTTAGATTGTCTCATTATATGTCAGAACTTCTTCAACCAAAAACTTTTACAAGAAGAAAGGCCAAAGGACCTGTGGTTATTTGGAATCTTTTACGGCGCTGCAACCTCTCTTGTAGACATTGCTACGCGAATTCTTTTGATAAAGAATTTGAGGGGGAATTAAGATTGGATGAGTGCCTGCGCACTGTGGATCAACTTAAAGAGGCCCATGTCCCAGCGCTAATCCTCTCTGGCGGAGAGCCACTTTTGCATCCTCATCTGTTTACTATTGCCAAATATGCAAAAGAAAAAAAATTTTATCTAGCACTTTCTTCAAATGGAATTCTCATTACGGAAGAAGTGGCCGACAGATTAAAGGATCTCGATTTTAATTATGTAGGTGTCAGTTTAGATGGTCTTCCAGAGACTCACGATTATATTCGGGGACAAGAGGGGGCATTCCATCAATCAGTTGAGGGAATTAAAAATGGCGTCTCACGGGGCCTAAAGATGGGGATGAGGACGACCTTAACTCATTCAAATGCCCATCAAATAGAGGCCATGCTTGATTTAGCGATTTCTCTTGGTGTTGAAAAATTTTATCTTTCTCATCTTAATTATGGAGGAAGAGGGAATAAAAAAGAGGATGCTCTTTTTAAGATGACCAGGGACGTGATGATCCTTCTTTTTGAAAAAGCACTTGAGTACGAGTCAAGAGGAATTCATCTTGAAATCGTTACTGGAAACAATGATGCTGATGCGGCCTTCATGCTAATGTGGGCAGAGGAGAAAGTGAAGCTTGGACTTATCTCACAAACGCATCTTGATCATGTCGCGGGGATGCTGGAATTCTGGGGAGGAAATGCTTCAGGTGTTGGGGTTGCCAATATTGATTCTCAAGGAGATGTTCATCCGGATACTTTCTGGCCGGGAGTGCAGTTGGGGAATTTACGTCAAAATAGCTTTGGCGACATTTGGAGCAATAATGAACACCCAATCATTAAGGTTTTAAGAAGTGATAGAACTGCTATCACTGGTCGATGTCATGATTGTCAGTTTTTTAAAGTATGCAATGGAAATACTCGAGTTCGCGCACATAAAACATTTAACGATCCATGGGCCTCAGATCCAGGTTGTTATTTAACAGATGCAGAAATTAAGAAAATAAATATCTTATCAACGAACAATGATTATCAATTGAATCCAATCGCTTAATCATTAATAACTATGGAGGTTACTATGGAAAAGTCACTTAGAGCTGACCTGAAAAAAGGGGCAGCTTTAGTATTAACTCTTTCATTTTTAGTCGGTCCTACAGTCTTAGCAGCAGAAGGAAAAGGGAAAACAAGTTCTTCAGAAGCTAAGTACATGGGAGGAGCAAGTCCGATTAAAATTGAAGCGAAAGCAGCAAAAAGTAAATCAAAGACAGAATTGTCTGCGGCCGATCAAGTGAAGGCCAACAAGATTTATTTTGAGAGATGTGCTGGTTGTCACGGTGTTCTTAGAAAAGGAGCGACTGGTAAGGCCTTAACGACTGACAAGACGATCCCACTTGGGACTCGTTATCTTGAAAGTTTTATTGCAGAAGGTTCTGCAGGCGGAATGCCTTCGTGGGAAAAGGAATTGTCTAAAGAGGACATTTCTTTGATGGCCAAATATGTTCAGAATGAGCCACCTATTCCACCTGAATGGGGCATGAAAGAGATGAAAGACAGTTGGAAAGTTTATATTCCAGAAGATAAACGGCCAACGAAGAAGATGAATAATTATAATATTAACAATATTTTCGCGGTAACTCTGCGAGATGCAGGACAAGTGGCGCTTATTGATGGTGACACAAAAGAAATCATCAATATTGTGACAACTGGCTATGCTGTTCATATTTCTCGTCTTTCTGATTCAGGTCGATACCTATTTGCGATTGGTCGCGATGGACGAGTTAACTTGATCGATCTTTGGATGGAAAAACCAGATAACGTCGCAGAAATTAAAATTGGCCTTGAGGCCCGCTCAGTAGAAACATCTAAGTATAAAGGTTACGAAGATAAATACGCTATCGCAGGAGCCTACTGGCCTCCTCAATACGTTATCATGAACGGCTCTTCACTTGAGCCATTAAAAATTGTTTCGACTCGTGGAAATGTGGTTGGCACTCAAGAATACCATCCAGAGCCTAGGGTTGCGGCGATTGTTGCTTCACATGAGCATCCAGATTTTATCGTAAATGTAAAAGAGACTGGTAAAATTTTGATGGTTAACTATGAAGATATCAACAATCTCTCAGTTACAACGATTGAAGCAGCTCCATTTTTACATGATGGTGGATGGGACTCGACAAAAAGATACTTTTTAACGGCAGCAAATAAATCAAATAAAATTGCCGTTGTCGATTCGAAGGAAAGAAAACTTGCGAAGCTTGTCGATGTCGGAGGAATTCCACACCCTGGTCGAGGGGCAAATTTTAATTCTAAAGAATTTGGGCCAGTTTGGGCAACGTCTCACTTAGGAGATGCTTCAATTGCAATTATTGGTACTGATCCAAAAGGTCATAAAGAAAATGCGTGGAAACTTGTAAAAACAATTAAAGGACAAGGCGGTGGATCGCTCTTTATTAAGACGCATCCAAAATCAAGCAACCTTTATGTCGATACAGCACTTAATCCTGATGCAAAAATCTCTCAATCAGTAGCGGTATTTGACATTAATAATTTAGATGCTCCTTATAAAGTTCTTCCTATTGCAGAATGGGCAAACGTAGGTGAGGGGTCTAAAAAAGTTGTTCAGCCGGAATATAATGAGAAAGGTGACGAGGTTTGGTTCTCTGTTTGGAATGAGAAGAAGAATAAGTCAGCGATCGTAGTTGTTGATGATAAAACTTTAACGTTGAAAAAAGTGATCAACGATTCTCGGATCATTACACCAACAGGTAAATTCAACGTCAATAATACAGTTCATGATGTGTACTAGTTTCTAGATTTGATAAGGAGATGAGTTTGAAAAATAATATACTATGTATGGGGTTGCTCTTACTCATCTCTTTTAAGTCCTTTGCAGAGGGAAGAAGCCTATATAAGCTCAATTGCAGTTCTTGTCACCATGAAGATCGCATTGGCAAAAGTGGACCTCCATTGCTTTCTGATTTAATTGAGAAGATCCCTGACGAAAAGCTATCTAAGATAATAAGAAATGGATTACCCAATACGCTGATGCCTGGAAATACCTCGTTAACCGAAGGGGAACTTGCAGAAGTAGTCGCCTTTTTAAGAACGAAGAGTGAGATAAAATGGCGGCCAAAAGATATTAAAAAAAGTTTAGAAAAAAACCATGTAAAACATAAAAAAAGTGATTACAAAAATATTCTCAATCTCACTGCTGTCGTAGAGAGAGGTAAGTCAAGTGTGTGGCTTATGGAAGGAGAAAACGTTTTAGATAAATTTCCCTTTAGTGATATCCACGGGGGAATAAAATATACGAGAAATTATAAGCAGTTTTTTATTCCAACAAGAAATGGATTTATTGGGCGATATGATATCGATCATGGATATGGTGGTAAAATACGCGCCTGTGTGAGTCTTAGAAATATAACAGTATCAAGAGATGATAAATACTTGGTTGCAGCATGTTTATTTCCTCAACAACTAGTCATTCTTGATTCAAAAAATTTTGGTATAAAAAAGATCATTAAGTTAGATGGGAAAGTGAGTGGCATTTATTCATTGATCAATGAAAATGCTGCCATTTTCACATACCGAGATAAGCCGCTTATTGCCAAAGTCAACTTTAAGAATTTAAAGATTAATTTTAAGCCGCTAAGGGAGCCAGTTGAAGATTTTTTTATTGATCCTCTTGATCGCTTTATAATAGCTTCATCCCGCAATGGTGAAAATGTTTCTGTCATAGATCTTGAAAATCAAAAAACTGTTTTTGAATACCCCATTTCAGGGATGCCCCATCTCTCCTCTGCTTCCTATTGGTATGACAAGGGACAGTTTTATTTTGCGACCTTTCATATAAAGTCGAACTTCATTAGTGTATGGAAGATGTATGACTGGAGTTATGTTAAAAAAGTTGAAGTTGGAGGAAATGGCTTTTTTGTGCGATCCCATCCAAAGACCAATCATTTATGGATCGATAATGGGAGTGATGAAGTTGTTCTTTTTGATAAAAAAACCCATGAAGTCACAAAGTTTAAACCAGTGCCAGGAAAAAAATTTACTCATACCGAGTTTTCTTTTGATGGTCAGATTGCTTATTTGAGCATAAATGATAAAGAAGGCAATCTCGTTTTGTACGACACCGCCACATTAAAAGAAATAAAGCGCTTTGATGCGAGTTTTCCAGTAGGAAAATACAATGTCGTTAATAAAGAGAGAGAGTTCTTGCCTCTTCTTTTGGGAGAATCTGTCTTTATGGGAAAATGCTGGGGATGTCATCATCAAGAGCAGATGGCGTTTGGACCCTCATTTAAGCAGATTGCCAATACTCGTAGTAAAGAGATGATTCGGACACATTTAGACAACCCTCGAATAAACGCTATTAACTTAGGTTATAAGAATCCAACGATGCCAAATATTCCCCTAACGGAAGAAGAGAAAGAAATGCTCTCGGAATATATTTCATCTTATAAAGATAAAATTGAGAATTATGACGTAATGCATGTTAAATTGATGCCTTTAACTCTTTATAATATGGCCGAGCACTCGCTGGATCACCCTCAAAGAATAGTTAAAGATTGCAAAAGCTATTTGGAGTGGAAAGAATTAGGCTTTATTGTTTTTACAGAAAAGGATAAAATTGAAGAAATCAAATACATTGAAAATTGTATCAATCAACCAAAGGAGAAAAAATGAAAAAGTTGATGTTTGTCACATTGTTGATTTTAGCAAGTACTAGTACATTTGCAGCAGGGAACGCAAAAAAAATTGCCAATGGTAAATTTTTATTTGAGGATTGGGGATGCAAAGCTTGTCACGGTATTGGGGAAAAATATAACCAAGAAGCTGAAAAGGGTCCAAATCTTCAAGGTCTATATAAAAGAAGATCGGCCGATTGGATTAAGAAATTTACCGTAAATCCACAGGCCATGATTGATTCAGGGGATAAAGATGCCGTAGAGATGCATAAAAAATACGGAAAAGTCATGAAAACTTTTAAAATGAAAGATTCAGAATGGGCAGATATTTT
>JAGOVS010000240.1 GCA_018060625.1 Bacteriovorax sp.
ACGATGTGGGAACAAGAGTGCGACTTGATCCAATTTTATAATAACCTACATAATAGAAAACCATTGAAAATAAAACGATAAAAATCAATGTCCATAACATGGTTTCTGGAAGTGTATATTGAAGTAAAATCCCACAAAGAATGGGGCTCAGGGCGCCCCCCAAATTAGACAAATTTTGAACCGCAAAGTAACGACCCTTCATATTTTCGGGTGAGATTTCATCGACAAACATATATTCAACGGGAATAACAATGATTTCGCCAAAGGAAAAAATAATCATGGAAAGAATCCATATGGGTAACGTAATAGAAGACATAAACCCGAATAATCCTAAAATAAACAAGAAGGATCCTGATATTAACCAAGGCATTAAATGTTTGTATTTTATATTTGAGCTTGTTATTTTTTGAAATAAAATAACAATGATCGCATTTGTTGACGTCATATAGGGAATCATTTCATAGGCATAGTCAGCTGTAGTTGTGACGATAAGATATTGAGGCAAATAGGCTGAAAAATAGCCATAGACGATTGCGCTCAACACGCTTCCGATTGTAAAAAACATGAGACGATGGTCTTTGCCAAGAGTCAGCAACGTCCTTGAAAAAGTGAACATATTCGAATCATTTCTTTTGCCCCCATATGAATTTTCAATTTTTATTGAAAATAAGATACACAATATCAAAAAACAAAGAATGCTTGAGGCAAAAAAGACATAATCTTGATTGTAGTGTCCAATAAAGACACCAATAAGAGGCCCCATGGTAAAAGCAATGTTACGAAGGACATATCCCACGCTAAAAGCTCTCATTCGATCTTTCTGCTGAAGATATTCAGAAATAAAGGCCTTAATGGCAATCTCTATCAAACAAAAAGAAAAATTTAAAATGATCAGGAAAACAAAAAGGGTTGGTATGCTATTTATAAAAGGAAATAGGAAAAATATTGTTGTACTGAGCCCCATAGCTCCCGAAAAAATTACTTTTTTATTATAGATATCAATAAGATGGCCGCCGTATATTCCGAGTAAGGTACCCAAAAATAAGCTACCGCCTAAGAGATATCCGATTTCATCAATCTCTAAGTGCAAAATTGTATGAAAGTATATAGGTAAAAAAACAATGGTAATGGATCTTGCCATTATCAATAAAAAATAAATAAATAACATCATTCTTATGACAAGAGGAAACATCACTTTTAATTTTTCTCTTATTTTTTATATGAATAGGATCATCTAAAAAGTAACCACTGGCGGAGAGAGAGGGATTCGAACCCTCGATACGGTTTCGCCGTATACACGATTTCCAATCGTGCGCCTTCGACCGCTCGGCCACCTCTCCGCTTTGTGACCCACCGAAGCCTTGGCATAGGCAGGTAAATGGAAAATAGCTGACTTCTTCCTTTATATGCAACCTAAAATTTCACTACCCAAAATTTAATAGGCGAAAAACATTGATTGACAGGAAGCATCAAGGCCAGCTAGAAAAAACGGAATGGAGGGGTGGCCGAGCGGCTGAAGGCGGCGGTTTGCTAAACCGTTATATGGAGAAATCCGTATCGTGGGTTCGAATCCCATCCCCTCCGCCATCTGTGCCCTGAATCGGATTAGGCTAACTTCTCAAAATTCTGTTGGGCAAAGTCCCAGTCGGCAAGGTTTTTAAGAAAAACATCCACATAATCAGGGCGACGATTTTGATAATCCAGGTAGTAGGCATGCTCCCACACATCACAGGTTAAAAGAGCATGCTCACCGTGGACGAGAGGGAGATCGGCATTGGATGTTTTCTTGATTTTTAAGGTACCTTCCTTATCTAAAATAAGCCAAGCCCAACCACTGCCAAATTGTCCAAGGCCAGCTTGTTTGAAAAGTTTTGCAAATTCGTCAAAACTGCCAAAGTCCTCTGAGATTTTAGCGCTCAAAGACCCTTTGGGTTCTTCGCCTCCCTTTGGCGTCATGGAGTGCCAATAAAAGGTATGATTCCACACTTGAGCCGCATTATTAAAGATGCCAATCTGGTCCTCTTTCTTGGCCGTTGCGAGAATGATCTCCTCTAAGGACTTATCGACCAAATCCGTCCCTTGAATAAGATTATTTAAATTCGTCACATAAGCTTGATGATGCTTCCCATAATGAAAGCTTAGGGTACGGGCCGAAATGTGAGGCTCCAGAGCATCTTCTTGATAAGGAAGGGGGGGAAGTTCAAAAGTCATTGAGGTCTCCTTGTTAAGGTGAATTTTGGAAAGAATAGAGAGTTTTTTAAGATTAGGGAAGAGGGGAGAAGGTTAATGTATGCACATTTTTTGTTTTACAATTTTTAATTGACAATTACTTTAAATAGATCTATTTTAGAAAATTGCATTATAATGATGTTCTGAAAACGTTTTGGAATGTTTTTTCTTATCGTTATAAAAGAGTTTTTTATTTTTTTGGAGTTTATCACATGAATACAGGTTTTAAAAACTTAACCCTCGCCTTTTTATTGACAAGTTCTTTCTTAACTCAAACGGCTCATGGCATGATGCTCGACGACAAAGAGAGCGCAAAAGAATGTTACAAGAAAAATCCTAGCTTCTTTTGGAAAGGGTTTGGGGAAGCAGAAAAGAACGTAAAAGAGAACTTTTTCCAAGCAACAAAGGACATAGACGATAAGATGTCGTTTGATGATATTGAGCTAGCAAAAACAAAAGAATGCGCGGTATTGAAAAAGGAAAAGGAAAAGGAAAAGAGAAAGGGAGAGAAAAAGCCTCTTTTTTCCATGGTACAATACTACGAAGGCGACGAAATTTTAAACCTCTTGGCACAGGACAGAGACATTTTTTTGGAGAGTTATTTTTCCAATTCGGACATGAACAATATAAGGTTCACTACAAGTACTTGCCAGGATGATAAATATTCCTATTATTTTTGTAACTCAGAAATTGCTTCAAAAAGTGTGAAGAGAGATAATTATAATATGAACGCATATGTGAGTCAGAAAGAAAGCGAGGAGCTGGGCCTTAAGGAAGGCCAGGGTTGGTATCATGATAAGGGCTCATTTGCTACTCAGATAGGTGACGATTTATATAAGTTTGAGTGCAATAAAGCATATAATAGCGGTAGGAATTCCAAGATGCTTTTCAACTTCCTGGATTCCGCAGTAAGAGGAATTGGACAGAAATTTTCGAAGTTAAAAAGAAGTGTTGTAGAGTTCTGTAGGGATCCTAATAAAAAGGATTGGAGGGCAATAAACTATTTGAAAGAGCAGAAACTTGACGTCAATCACTCAATGTTTGAAGCATGCCGTGCAGCAATGAAGCTCACAGGTTGCCATTCTATGGGGTATATATACGACGAAAACTTGAAAGAATTTATCCCCTTGTTCAAAAAATCTAAAGAAATGAGTGAGGAGTACCCTCAGCGTTACCACGTTGAGACATTTCAAAGATTAATATGGAATAAAATACCCTTATCCGAGGAAAACATAGACAAGGTCATGCAAATGACGAAATCAATAGATTGGGAAAAGGGTACTATGAAGGAGAAATTAAAAAGATTTA
>JAGOVS010000241.1 GCA_018060625.1 Bacteriovorax sp.
AAAATCATGTCGCATTTTCTCACTTGATTTCATTTTTTGTAAATTTAAAACAAAGTTCAAATCGCCAATTTCAAAACACGCCATAAAACATGCCTTTTTATGGCGTGTTTTAAGTGAGGTCAAAATGTAATATTTTGTCCTCAGTCGTTGCCGCAAAAGTATTTTGCGTTTATCCTGAAGGTGTTTAAAGTATTTTTTGTAAAAATAAGCCGGGCCGGTGACGGCTTATTTTGACGAAAATTACCTTTAATTTTAAGGAATTGACGATGCTTGTAAAAAGTAGCACAAGTTAGCATGTTGTGATACTATTTCAAAAAGCATCACAAGTTATATAGGTGTGATTCATCTTATGATAAATAAAAGAATGGCCCGACTTAAGTTAATTAAAAAAAGAGCATTTACTTCCAGAGAAGCGATGGATTTAGGGCTTACGTATTATGATTTACAAGAATTAACACGTGAAGGCCTGATCGCAAAAGAGGGACGGGGTATTTTTCTTATCTCAGATAAGACAGACGACTTTGAAACTTCCCAATATGCCATTGTCTTGGCCCAACTTGGATCACCCTCGGTTATTTGTCTTTGGACAGCACTTGCATATTACGATTTAACTGAGGAAATTCCATCTGAAATTTGGGCCTATGTTCCTTATCAAAAAACCACTCGATTAGAATCAGTAAAAATTGTACGAAAAAGAAATCCTTTTTGGGACGTCGGAATTGATAATGTTGAAAACGTAAGAATAACTAATATAGAAAGAACTCTAGTTGATGCAATGGCCGACAGAAAGCACTTCAATAAGGGCCAATCTTTTAAGATGATTTTAAATGCAATTAGAGAGAAAAAAACAACTCTTATGAAAATTATCAATATGGCCAAAAAACTGAAAGTTGATAAAAGATTAGAAAAAGATCTTCTACTTTTGCAGGACGCCTATGTATAGCTCAGCTCAATTGAATAATAGAATTAAAAATGCGGCCCGAACTCTTGGGGTTGACGATGTAAATCGTGTTAGAACAATTGTCGTGCTCGAAAGGATTATTGCACGATTAGTTACCAATTCATTCTTGAAAGAGCATTTGGTTTTTGGCGGAGGCTTTGTTCTTTTTAAAGAGTTTGGTTCAAATCGATTCACGCGAGACGTGGATGCAATCATTAGCGGAGTCTCCAAAGATAAATTAATTCAAGAAGTAGACATTGCTTTGAAGATGGATTTAGATGATGGCCTTTGGTTTGAAAGGTGTGATGGAGTCGAATTAGAAACAGAAAGTGGTTATGGTGGATATCGATTTAATATTATCTATAAAGTTGGCTCACCTAAACCATCCGAAAAAGAAAAAATAAAACTTAGACGAATACACCTGGATGTTTCGATTGGTGTTGATCTAGAAGATGTGGCCCTAATTACTTCCACAAAATCAATAATTCCAATTCTTGATTCAATTGAGTGGAAAGTTTACCCACCTGAGTTTATCGCTTCTGAAAAAATTCATTGTCTCCTTTACCGAGGATCTCTTAATACCAGAGGTAAAGATGTATATGATCTTCCTTTTCTTCTTGATGATGTAAAAGAGAGTGATTTGGCCGTTGCAATTAATAGGACTTTTCAACGAAGAGAATTTCTTATTACATCTCTTTATGAAGTGGCCAATGAAATAGAGACTTACAATCTTAAAGAAAATTATAAAAAAATATTAGTGCAATCAAAATCAAGTTTCGAAGAAAATTGGGATAAAATTCTTGCTAAGTTGAAAAAAATTGATCTTTTAAAAAAATAGAATGGGTAGTTAAAATAGACCAGTGCATTAATGGATGATTTGTGGCTAGGTTGGCAGGACCCATCCTAGTGGTCTATAGACGTTTAAATTGTAAAAATAAACTGAGCTAGTGACGGGCGATTTTGTAGAAATTTTTGAAACAAGTAAAAGAATTACAAAATTGAGTCTAATTGGGCAAACACTGTCTGCCCAATTAGACTTAGGATAAAGAGCATGGCCGTGGGGAATAGATGAATATTAAAGATTTTAAATCAGGAACTTTTGAACAACAGTATCAGTACAAAAGTTTTTTGCCCTCAAAAGTTAATCACGAATGGGTGTGGGATGATGCCCAAATTAATGTGCTACTTGAAACGGCCATTCGTCGCTTGGGAGAACTCAATGCCTATTCCCTTTTAATTCCAGATATTGATCTTTTTATTCAGATGCACGTTGTAAAGGAAGCGCACTATTCAAGCAAAATTGAAGGAACTAAGACAGAGATGGATGAGGCCTTCATGTCTAAGGAAAATATCTCTCCGGAAAAACGTGATGATTGGCAAGAAGTTCAAAACTATATCAAGGCCATGAATTTTGGTATGAAAAGACTTCAAAAAATTCCTCTTTCTAATCGACTTTTAAGAGAAATGCACGAACTTCTATTAAAAGGAGTGCGTGGTTCTCATAAGGCCCCAGGGGAATTTCGAGCAAGTCAAAACTGGCTCGGAGGCAGCGCTCTTTCTGATGCTGTCTATATTCCACCACATCATAATCAGGTTGCTGATCTTATGGGAGATCTTGAATTATTTCTTCATAATTTTGATGTAAACGTTCCTCATATTATTCGTGTGGCCCTTGCTCATTATCAGTTTGAAACAATTCACCCTTTTCTTGATGGGAATGGAAGAATTGGACGACTTCTTATAACCTTTTATTTAATAAGCAATGATTTACTTCGGAGTCCTTGTCTTTATCTTTCTGCCTTCTTTGAAAAAAATAAATCTTCGTATTATGAGGCGCTATCGAGGGTGAGAGAGCAAAATGATTTGGGCCATTGGCTTAAGTTTTTTTTAAATGCCGTTATTGAAACTACAGAAAATGGTATTGAAACATTTCAAAAAATTCTTGGGCTCTCTCAAAAGATGGATACCAAAATTTTAAAGATGGGAAGAAGGGCCGAACTTGGACGAAATTTTATTCAATATCTTTATAAAAAACCAGTTGTAACGGCAAGTGATGTGACTCAATATTTAGAAATTTCACCAAAATCAGCAAACACCTTAATTGAAGAGTTTTTAAAAATAGGCATCTTGAAAGAAGTTACTGGTGGACAGCGAAATCGAGTCTATGAATTTGGAGATTATCTTTCACTTTTTGATAAAGAAGCAAAGATATCTTTGAAAACCAAAGGAACTAAAAAGAAATTAAAGTAACTTAAGAGTTTTCCTTATTTTACTTTTGGGCGTGAAAGTAAAATAAGGAAAAATGCTATTTTACTTTTGGGCATGAAAGTAAAATAGCATTTTTATTTGCTTTTGGCTTCCAGCGACCATAGAGGAACATCCAGGGTGTTCTAATAATGGTATCGGTGATTTTGAAGAAAAATAGTCGATGTATCTATTGAAGGATAATCGCTTTAAGAAACTTATAAAGGATGGGTGGAATAAATGAATTTAGAAATTAAAGCTCTCATGATAATGATGAGAATCGTTAGAGGCGAGTGGCCTGTTTGAAAAAATTGGATTCAATTAAAGTTACCAAGTCAGATGAAAAACTCATC
>JAGOVS010000078.1 GCA_018060625.1 Bacteriovorax sp.
CCTTCTCATCAGTTTCACCCTTCCCCCCGGGCAAGGGCTCGTCGATTAAATGAACGTGACCTCTCTCCTGATAGGCTTGGATAGCTAACTGAGACTCTTGGCTTCCAAACAAAACCGTGGCCTCTCTTTGCCAACCCTCTTTTTGTCTCACCACTTCCTCAAGACGAGAGACCCCCACTCGCTCTGTCACCAATCGGAAAGCAGGTCCTGCTTCTACAGGCTGAAGCTGGCCTGAATCTCCCACGACAACAGCTTTAACCCCTAAAGCTTGAACAGCCCCTAAAAACTTCTCAAACCGCTCCACATCCACCATTCCAGCTTCGTCCAGCACAAGGATACTCTTGTCTGAATACTGGCATCTTCCCTCTTCAAAGGACTTTAAAAACCGATGAAGAGTTTGAGAAGCAATACCGCTGCCTTCCAAGTTCTGAGCTGCCCTTCCCGTAGGAGCCAATCCATAAACTTTATAGCCAGAATCTTCCCAAATATCGCGACAAGCTTCTAAAGCCGTTGTTTTACCTGCCCCCGCATAGCCCACAATGCACTTGAGCTGTCCTTCCTCAACCAGATGGCGAATCGCCGTCTCTTGTCCCTCACTGAGTTCATGACCCTCTTTTTGCAACCGTACCTGCAACCGCTCTAAACCACCTTCCAGAGAAGCGGAAGAAACCGAGTGCGTGTGAAGAGCTGAAAGGGATTCTGCCGTGCTCACAAGTTCTTTTTCAGCCTTGAGCATACTCCGTGTGGTATAGATTTCTCTCTCTTCAATGCGGCCATCCTGGCCCTTTACCAAATTGTTCTTCAGGAGGATCAATTCATTGGAATTTCGTAAACGAGCATCCAGCCTCTGAAAGAGCTCAACCTCATCCACATAACGTCCCAGAACTTGTCGTACATCTCCCCACATAAAGGTCGCATGATGGCGGGTGACAATATCAAGTACTGTCTCGGGTCGTCTCATAATCCGGTAGAGGTTTCGAAGCTGAAGGGATCGGAGTTCCTGAACCCGATCTGTTTTAGGTATGGATCCCATAAATCCTTGAGAACTCAAAGACGATACTTGAGAATTGAGGTCTTTACCTATCCCAGATTCTGAGCTAGGACCAGATTCAATTTGTTTTCCGTCCTTTGTTGTTCTCGGATCCTCTCCTACAGATTCTCCGCCTTCACCTGACTTTCCTTTTCCTCCAACCCCCTTTCCTCTTTTTTCTTGTTCCTTAACTCCCTTTCCAAGCTTTATCTGAGGTTCAATGTCCAATCCCTGCTCTTTGTAAGAACGATGATCCAGCGTAATGTCAAACCCATTCATCTTCAAATGAAAGCTTGCATATTGAGCCCATTGCTCTCTCCAAACTTCATGAACCTCCTTTGTGTTCCAATCTCGGTTCTTCTTTTCAGATAACCCTTCTTCAACCAATTCACGGGTGAGAAAGAACGTATGACAATGAGGATTCATCTCTCCTGTCTTCTCATCCATCTCCGTATGAAAACTCTGAACAGCGAGCATGCCCAAACCACAAAACTGATCTTGAATATATTCCGTCGCTAACGCTTTGTTTTGTTCATAGGTCAATTCTCGAGGAAGAGAGAACTCAACCTCACGATAAACTTGAGCATCCGCCCTCTTCTCTGCCCGATTGGCTATATCAGATAAGATCTGAAGTCCGTGTTCAGGATCTTCAGCCACAAGCTTTTGCAAATCTTTCGCCCACTCTGGAGCATTTTCAGGAAGAAGGATTTGAACATTTTGAACAGACTTATCCTTAAAATCCCATGTTTCTCCTGTTCTCTCATCTGTAAGTTGCGTACCTGATATGTAGGCGAGCGCCTTTACAGGGCTTCCTCCATTGCTTCGTCCAATCATTCGTGTAGTATGATGATAAATGGCCATTATTGGGGTTCTTATTGTTAAAATAGTTGTTTAGTCGTAAGTAGGCTGTTCATTTTTTATTATTCGGCTTATTAAATTCATTAGAAATTAAAGAGTCTTAGTCGCTTGCGACACAGCGCCATTGTACAATGTATCAGCGCGCCTCACAATATCTATTCTAGATCTTGCTTCGGACTGGCTTATGGTAATTGTTTAAGAGGTTGTATCGGTAAATTTCGCTTCTGGAGGATTAAGCGTTCTGAAAAAATTGTTTAAAATTGTGATGAAGCCATATTGACGACTGAAAGAGAGTATGGTAAATTTATGTAAAATTAAATGTAAATGACAAGTTAACTAAGGTTAGAATATCGTTTTTTAGAGTGAAGATATACAATATCTTAAAGGATTTATAATCTGAAATTCACAAAACATATAAAACAAAATAGGTAAGCATGGAAGACGAATCACTCATTGATGAACACATACTACGGTTAAAAAAAAAGAAAGAACGTGTTAAAACTCAAAAATCTCTTCTCTTGTATAAAGAAGCTCAATCTATCATCGGAGATAAATTCTCCTATGAACTCGTCCTTGCCATTCTCTCAAGCTCTTGGAAGCCGTCATCAGATAAACAAAAGGAGGAATGGATGAAATCCGCCCCCTCATTTCGTAAAGTCTCCAGAAAACAAAAACCAAAAGGAACTCCAACTCCTCAAAGAGAAAGTTCTCAAGCTACAACAGAGAATCCATAGAGCGGAGAGAATCAAACAGATGAAACAAGGAATTTCGCAAACATCTTCTGCATCTCAACGACGCGCAAGAACAAGGTCTCTTATTCAATTGGGTGGACTCATGGAGCTCGCAGGAACGCTTGATGTTTTTGGAATTCCTTTAGGTGTTGATCTTCAAAAAGACGTTTCCGTCAAAAATAATATCGCCGCTTTGTTTAAAGGACTTCTCGAGATTAATGAAATGGCAAGATCATCAGATGTGGTAGATCTCAACCTCTGGGCTCTGCAAGGATTAGAAGCTTTTAAATCAAAAGATCTCTCAGAGACAAGACCTCTGGACAGAAAAAAAGAATTTGATCTCAGTCAAAGTTCAGCAAACAATAATGGAAAAAAGGATTTGAGCGGATCATAAGAAATCCGCCACGAGTTTATCAAGAACACTCTCGTGGTTGTATAAAGAAACAGGAAAACAAAGGAGGATAAAATGTAAATCATAGATAAAATAAAAAACATAAACGAAAACTAGCGCAACGCATGGGCCTTAGACTCCCACACGTTGCTAATCACAACCAAATATAGGACATTTGATCATGACTGACATGAATATACACAACTTCGTCTATTTTTTAAACGAACTCGGTAAAAACCTACGAGACCTCGACTTTCTCATCGAGCAAGAGTCCCTGCGGTTGCAAAACCTGCAGGTCCTCCATAGCACTATGGATAAAATGTGCAATAACTGGCTGAATCAGTTAGATCATCAAAAATAGGTAAAAAAAAGACAAGGGTTTAGCGGTGTAATACGCTGCTGGACCCTATGTTTGAAAAAATCTTCAAATACTTCTTTTTATAAATCTTCTTGACAATACACATAAGAATATGCAAACAATTTCTATGAATTAGGTGCGTTTTAAAAGACTGATATTTTTTATGTAACGTACTTATAAGTTTTTGACATTGAGGATATGCTCATAAAGTTACTAATTTAAGTCCGCAATTTATGTATTATTAGATTTAATATAAACAGTTATTACAAAGAGAGTGTTAAAAATGAAAAATAAATTCCTTTTTTTTGTTTTTCTGTCTTTTCTCAATCAGGCTTATGCAATGAATGAGGAAAAGGACCAAGATGAAAACAAGACTCATAGCGTAACATTAATAAAACTCCCCAAAAACATGATTATTCATATAGCAAGCTTCCTTTATGAGGAGGACTTTCACAATTTTTCTTTAACAACACCCATTATTAAAAACCATCTTATGACTTATTCTCTCTTTTTCCCTCTAGAGAGGGGTAAAGAATCTATTGCTCTTATTCAGTCCATTCCTATTGGTGAAGATAATTCAGGAGTACTGACAGAAGTGAAAAAAATCTTCTCACGAACACCAAAGAAAAAATTAATTTCAGGATTAAGAGCTCTTGTAAACCAACATAAGGATTTTTCTGATTTTGGTATTGCTAATCCTGATTTTAAAAAAATTATGAGAAATTTTAAAATTTATTTAAAAACGCTCACCTTAAGAAAAGAATTTCAAGATCCGCTTTATGAAAGCGAAACAAGAAAGTTTATTAGCAATACAGAAGATGATCTTTATTCTATTAAAAGTATAGCAGAAAAAGATCAAAACAATCAAGAAGCCTTAGAGAAATACAGATTTTGTTGGAAAAAAGCGGCTTTTATTGATAAAAATGAAAAAGAAAACATGATTATTTCTATTCAGGAAAACACTTTCCCATTTCATGAAAACATTGAAAATTACCGTAAGTGGGCAAATTTAGAAGTCTGGAAAAAATGATTTGATTTCGCCTTTTCCATTTTCAATCAATTTAGCAACCTCTTCTTCGCTTAAAACTCCTTTAAAACCCTCAGAAGGAGGAAGGGAAAATGCTATTTTTACGTTGTTAGAAGGGGCATTGGGTATTGTCGTCACTCGAGAAACAACCATTCCCATATGATTTTCTGTTGAATTAAAATTCTTAGGACTTGTAATATTTGCTGTACATTCAAAAGTCATTCCATTTTTCTTAAAATTACCGTTATTAACTGCATATTCTAAAACTTTTTTGACACTTTCCAGCCCATTATTACAATCTAGATAAAAATAAGATTGTGTACCATTACTTCCTGAACCTTTACAGTGTTCTTTAAATTTAAGTGCAATTTTTTCTTTAGATTTATTATTGTTGTTTTTTAAAAATTCTTTTGCTATAAATACGTATTGGTTTTTTAAAATATTAGAAAAATTTATTTTGTCTTCTTTCATTGCAGATAAATCATAAGAAAAAAAAGAAAATACTAAGAAAACTAAGTTAAAGCTCTTTAATTTTAAGTTATTTTTTCGTCTCATAAATTCTCCTGTTTTAATTAAATTGAAAACTTCATTTCACATATATTTTGCGGTAAATAATTTAAAAAATTATTAAAATCAGAGAATTAATTTTGAGGATAATGTCACAAAAATACTTTTCTAACGAATCCCAGAACCGAGTGTTTCTGAGACGTTTTAAACGCTTAAAAAAAGACTTGCGTTTATCCTCGGTAACTTGTAAAAAAACATGCCAGAACTAATTCCAAAACCATTTGACCCAAAACAGATATGTTTTCATGTTTTTGGAATGATTTAAAAATACCTCATTGGAAAGAAGGTACCATGAAGTTTGGATATGCGCGCGTCTCAAAAAATGATCAGAGTCTGGATGTTCAAATGCAAAAATTGACAGATGCAGGGTGCGATGAAATTTTTAAGGAGAAAGTTTCAGGGGCCAAAGATGATCGCACTGAATTAAATCGGATGATGGATAAATTACGTAAAGGGGATACTGTCTGTGTTGTTCGTCTTGACCGATTAGGCCGGCGTATGATGAAGTTAATCGAGCTTATCAATGGCTTCAAAGAAAAAGAGATTTCATTTGTCTCTTTGGAGAACAACATCGATACAACCACTCCTCTAGGCATGGTGTTGTTCAATATGTGTGCTGCTTTCTCTGAAATGGAACGTGAGCTCATTCGTGAACGTGTAAAAGCAGGACTTGATGCTGCTCATAAAAAAGGCCGCAAGGGAGGAAGACCAAAGGCTCTTACTCCTCAAAAGCTTGAAACTATTCTCTCTCTCAAAAAGTCGGAGGAGTTTTCCGTAAGCCAGATATGTAAAATGGCAGGAGTCTCACGATCTGTTTATTACAGGGCAATTGCTGAAGGTTGAAGGACCTTCTTTTACTTCTTAAAGCAAATTGTCCATGAAATAGTGGCCTATCGATCCTGAATTTCATGGACAAATTACGTGGCTACTTTACAAATTTTTCCATATTTTGAGACGGCGTCGACACTGTCCCTCGACGCGATTGACATAGAGTCATGTCAGCGAGTAACTTGCCTAACATTTTTTCTATACTTAGCGTAATCTCTCTTTACAAACACGATTCCGCTGAGTATGTTAGATTTAAACTTAGCGGAATCGTGATATATGCCTGAAGTTATTATAGGAAGAAAAGAGGAAATTGCTCTTTTAAAAAAGTTAAATGATAAAAATTCAGCACAGTTTGGGGTTAGGGGAGCAATGGAACAGGGAACCGACTTAAGGGATCTGATGCTTCTTTTAGAGCGTTGAATTGTAAAAAAAAGACAATATATTTATGGGATGATTTCAATCAAAATTGAACGCTTCCTTTGAATGGGATCTTGTTTTTCTGATGGAAGTGCCTGTAGACCTATCGCTGATAAGCGATAGTCTATTTTCATAAAAAAGTCAACTTCTTCCTTTCGCATTTTTATACTTGATACTGAAATCCAAGTTAGAAATGATTTCATCAAGGTTAATAGAAAAGAAGTGAATTGATAAATTCATATTTTCCACTCAAGTTAATGTGACGCCAGGCGGGGTCTGAAGCTTCCCTCTTAATGAGAAAATCAAACAAATATACTCCTTAAGAAGTTATCTCATTATCAGGCAATCGGTAAATAGTAGCTTTGTGGACATTGAACGTTTTAGCTATTTCGCGTGTTGATTTACCTTCTTGTAAGAGGCGCTGAGCTAACATTCTTTGCTCATCATTTATTTTTTTTGGTCTTCCAAAACGTACGCCGCGTGTTAACGCTGCTTTTCGACCAGCTGACGTGCGTTCACGAATCAAATCACGCTCAAATTCGGCAATGCCTGCAAATACTGTCATAATCATTTTACCAGAATGAGAAGACGTATCTGCCCATGGTTCAGAGAGTGAACAAAAATGCGCTTCTGCAACTTGGATTAACTCGACTAACTCCAGCAAATTTTTTGTGGAACGAGCCAATCTATCCAATTTCCAAACGACGACAATATCATCAGAACGGAGCTGATCAAGCAATCGTTGCAATTCAGGACGCTCTCTTTTTGCCCCAGAAATTTTTTCCTGGTAAATTCGACCGCACCCAGCTTCTTTCAAAGCCGCTAACTGCAATTCTAGATTTTGATCAGTCGTTGAAACTCGTGCATACCCAATTTTCATTGTCATCTTCCTTATTTTAGTTGCAAATCATAACGCAAAACAATAGACTTTTGCATCTGACATTTGCAACAAATTTATGTCAGGTAAAACAAGACCTCCTAAATTGTTGCTAAACTTAGAAGTTTTGCAACAAGACCCTATCTATTTGGATAAATATGCCCGTTAGTTTTCTCTCCCCAACTCAACGTGATAATTATGTTCGATACCCTGATAATTTATCATCAGATAGTGTTAAGAATCTTTTTTTTCTGGATGATCAAGACCTTGAGTGGATAGCAGAAAAGCGCGGTGATTTCAGCCGATTAGGTTATGCCTTACAACTCGCAACTGTTCGATTCCTTGGATCGTTCATTACTGATCTTGCTGACGTACCTTATGTGGTGGTTGACCGAGTTGCTTCTCAAATCAAAATTGGTGACGCCAAAAATTGCGTATCAATTTACCGAGCCAGTGAACAGCGTTGGCGACACGCCGTTGAAATTCGCTCACGTTACGGATACGTTGAATTTGCAGAGAAAGGAACCCGTTTTCGCCTTGGTCGCATATTGTTTGCGCTATGCTGGACTGGTACAGATAGGCCAGGCTTACTTTTCGATCATGCAATATCCTGGTTATGTACAAACAAAATATTACTCCCTGGTGTTACTGTCTTGGAACGATTTATTGCTGAAATCCGCTCCAGAATGGAAACTCGATTATGGAGAATGTTGATTAAAAATTTGACTTATGAACAACAAGAAACTCTGAACACACTTTTAGTAAAAAGCGAGGGTGAAAATCAGTCATTGCTTGATAAATTGCGCAAAGGACCGGTTAGAGTGAGCAGCACGGCTCTTGTACAAGCGTTAAAGAGAGTCGAATTGTCACGTTCTATTAGTGTCAAGCTGCCTGTATCACGTATACCCCCTTGTCGACTTTCAACACTTGCACGCTTTGCTAATACAGCAAAAATTACCGCCATTAGCCGGTTACCTTTTGAACGAAAAATGGCAACGCTTGTTGCGTTTGCTCACTACTTTGAAGCAAGCGCTCAAGATGATGCATTGGACGTACTGAGCGCAGTATTGAGCGATTTATTTTCAAGGGCTAAACAAGCGAACCATAAGACACGGCTGCGTACCATTAAAGATCTTGATCTAGCAACAACCACATTGGTTGATGCCTGCAAATTATTATTGAACTCAGAATTGCCGGATAATGAGGTTCGCAGTACAATTTATACAATCGTAGGTCATGAAACACTTATTGATGCAGTTCAAAAAGCCAGTTCATTAATTCGACCACCTGGTAACGTGTTTTATCATGAGCTCAAGCAAAAGAAAAATATGGTAAAGAAATTTTTGCCAGCATTACTTCGTGTGATAAATTTTGATAGCAATCAGGCCGGAAAATCACTTATACAGAGCCTTGAATGGTTAAAAAATAAGAAAACTGTCGAACCACCAATGGGCATTGTTGGAAAATCATGGAAGCGCCATGTTGTTAACAAAGATGGTAAGATTGACCCTATAGCCTATACATTTTGTGTTCTTGATAAATTGCAATTGGCAATAAAACATCGAGATGTATTTATAAATCCAAGTTGGAGATATGTTGATCCACGTGCGAATCTTCATTCTGGCGCTGAGTGGGAGGCAATACGCCCTATTATTTGCCGCTCGCTCAGCTTAACAACAGATCCAACGTTAACCATTGCAAAGATTTCGGAGGAACTGGATCTGACCTATCGGTTAGTTGCCGAAAATATTGACAATAATCCAGCTGTACGATTTGAGACTATCAATGGCAATGAGGAGCTTATCTTAACTCAGTTAGATAAGCTTGATGAACCCCCTTCATTAAAAGCATTGCGTGCAGCAGTAAAAGAAAAATTGCCACGTGCTGATTTACCAGAAATTGTGCTTGAAATTGCTACACGAATTTCATTTACAAACGCTTTTTCTCACATTAACGAAGGAAATGCTCGTGCTGATGATCTATTAACCAGTATATGTGCGGTGTTGCTTTCAGAAGCTTGTAACACAGGGCCAGAGCCCTTTGTTCGTGAAGATATTCCTGCTTTAAAACGAGATAGATTAGTATGGGTCGATCAAAACTATATTCGTGATGAGACATTAACTGCAGCTAATGCCATCTTGGTTGCAGCTCAAAATCAAATTCCATTGGCAAAAAAATGGGGAGGGGGAGATGTGGCATCCGCTGATGGAATTCGTTTTGTTGTTCCTGTTAGAACCGTACATGCTGCCCCAAACCCAAAATACTTTAAAGAAGGTCGTGGTGTTACTTGGTATAACCTTATATCCAATCAACGAACAGGCTTAAACGATGTAACAGTTCCAGGAACTTTACGTGACAGTCTTATACTGTTGGGTGTTGTTCTTGAACAACAAACGGAATTACAGCCAGTACGTATCATGACGGATACTGGCGCATATAGTGACGTTGTATTTGGGCTATTTCGTTTGTTGGGCTATCGTTTTAGTCCGCGATTGGCTGACACTGGTGGTGCACGATTCTGGCGTATTGAGCCTCTGGCTGACTATGGCAAACTTAATGTCCTAGCCAAAAATAACATCAATCTTAACCGGGTTACTCCTCATTGGGATGATGTTTTACGTTTGTTAAGCTCCCTTAAACTTGGAAGGGTTCCTGCAACAGGTATTATGCGTACTCTTCAGGTTGGAGATAAACCAACACCTCTAGCGCTAGCGATTGCAGAGATTGGACGCATTGATAAAACCATTCATATGCTCAATTGCATTCATGACGAATCCTACCGTCGTTGTACATTGCTACAATTGAATCTAGGTGAAGGAAGGCACAGTTTGGCACGTGCTGTCTTTCATGGTAAACGAGGGGAGCTTCACCAGAGTTATCGTGAGGGACAGGAGGATCAACTTGGTGCACTGGGATTAGTTTTAAACATGATAGTGCTATGGAACACCATTTATATGGATGCTGCCGTGAACCAATTGCGTAGCGAAGGCTTCCCTGTATTTGATGAAGATGTTATTCGACTCTCACCGTTTGGTTACGGACACCTTAATATGCTTGGGCGTTATTCATTCTCTATACCAGATGAGGTTAAACGTGGTGAATTGCGACCTTTAAGAACTTCAGATAACCCTTAAGTCGGTTCGCTGTTCCATTGCTCCCCTAACCCCAGTTTCTAGCTGTTTATGGTCGCCGACGTGTAGGAAAAACGCATCTTTTACGGAATTTTTTTAATGCGCAGCCCTGTGTTTATTTTGAAGCGACAGGACTTAAGGATGGTGCTCTTCATCAACAATTAAAGCTATTTACTGAAAGAGTCTCAGAGGTCTTTTTACGTGGGGTCCCATTACAGCTTCCATTAAGTTGGCTCGATGCCTTTAAGTTACTAACAAATGCGATTGAAGAAATTCCTCATGACAAAAAAATTGTCCTTTTTTTTGATGAAATTCCTTGGTTTGCAACGGCTAAATCAGGATTTTTACAGGCCTTAGATCATTACTGGAATACACGTTGGTCAACACGTCCTAATTTGAAACTTGTTGTTTGCGGCTCAGCAGCTTCCTGGATGCTCAACAACTTAATTTATGCAAAAGGGGGGCTTCATAATCGCTTAACTTCAGTTATTCCCTTAAAACCTTTTACCTTACATGAGACAGAAGACTATCTTCGACATCTTGGTGTTGAGCTTAATCGTCGCCAAATTCTTGAACTTTACATGGTCATGGGAGGCATTCCTCTTTACCTTAATGGAGTTCAACCAGGATATTCTTCTTCACAAATCATTAATCAGCTTTGTTTTCATAAGGATGGACTTCTTTTTAACGAGTTTTCTAATCTGTTTGCCTCACTGTTTGATACTTCAGAAGCTCATGATGAATTAATACGCATTATTTCTCGTTCTCGTCATGGATTATCAAGAGAGCAAATTTTGCAAAAAACAAAATATTCTTCATCTGGTGGGATGTTTAAAACACGTTTATCAGAGCTTGAAGAAGCTGGTTTTATTGCAAGCTTTACCCCATATGGTTACCTCAATAAAGGAACCTTTTTTAGAGTCATTGATGAATATGCTCTTTTTTATTTACGCTGGATATCCCCCGTCTCTAAAAGGCTCAAGCTCTCCTTAAAGAATACATCTTATTGGGAGAGTAAAATGCAATCTCAGTCATGGAAGAGTTGGTCTGGATATGCTTTTGAGAGCATTTGTTTGAAACACATTGAGCAGATAAAAAAGGCATTAGGTATTCAAGCCATAGCCACGGAAGTTGGGAGCTGGCGGTATCACTCAAAAAACGATGAGGAATCAGGAACTCAGATTGATTTACTCATAGACCGTTCAGATGGAATCGTAAATCTTTGTGAGATTAAATTTTGCCAAGGGAAGTTTATTCTCACAAAAAGTTATGCAGAAGAGCTTTCAAGGAAAGTTTCTGTTTATCAAACGCATGGTAAAACGAACAAATCAGTTTTTCTTACTTTGATTACATCAGACGGAGTAAAATCTAATACAAATAGTACACATCTTATAACAAATGAGCTAACTTCCAACGACCTTTTTGCTAAGTAAAAAAACGGCTAAGAACTCACTTTATGAAAAAATTAGTAGAATATTTTTTCAAAACAGCATGAAGGTTTTTTCAGTTTTTTATCACCCCAAAAAAGTGAGGAAATGTCGAATGTAAGCCGTTTAAATCATTTCCGCTCTCCTTACTCACAAAAGGTGTGAGGAGACGGGAATGAGAAAAAGATGAGGGAGTGAGAGATGAAAGAGGCAAAACGTTTTTAACGAAAAGAGGTGGAAAAAGCAGGCTTGTTTTTTCTTTGAGTCAGCTGCGAAAGTATCACGGTATCAGGGACTTTAAAGTCCCTGATGTTTATGCGCTCTTCGTTGGATTTATGTGTTTTTCTTTTTTAACATGGCTAAGCGATCGTATAAAATATCTTCAGCTTTTTTGAGGGAGTCGCAATGCTTTTGTCCGTGTTCAAAAAGAGATTGATAGATATATTCAAGAGCCTGTCCTTGATGGTAGGGAAGTCTCCAATCTTCAATAAGGGCTCGTGCGCTAATTCGAGGTTTCGGATGTAAGCGAATGCCCCCCACCTGTTCCTCAAATTCAATTCCTTTTTTAGCTCGAAGAAGGTAGAGGAAGAGGTAGCCGTGAGCGTCCCTAACGTCTGTGAACTTTTCTTGTCTCTCCGAGGTACGAGAAATGTGTTTTAGAACGCTAGCCATCAGGGGAGATTCGATTTCCCAGTCGGCAAGAACGGTTGCAAGGTCATAGGCTCTTTTTCTTTGAGTTTGATGGGCGTGGTAAAATTTATCCTTGAGGAATTTTACGGTTTGACTCAGGCTTGAAATCGTTTGGTTGAGTGTGAAGCTTGCTGTGTTTTGGGTCATTTTCTTTCTCCTATGTTGTGTCGAGACCATCCCGACCTTTCATGATTAAAAAGCCCTGGGTTAAAGAGTTTTTTTCAAGAGACTTCTCGGGAGTCGCCTTTTGCGTCGGAAGTCTCTTGAAAAAAATTCTACCAGGGCTAAAAAATCATAAAAAAAGGTCGGAAGGGTTAAGACCACATTAAAAAGAAAGAAGATGATCAAAAATATCGAGCTTACTCAACTAAGCGAAAGAAAGCCGTTTGACTTAATTGCATGCTAAGGTACCATTGTTGTTAGCGATATCGGTGCAATTTTGGTTAAGATCCAATTTTGAAGTCTTCTGGCCGTTAATCTCTGTGGAACAAGTTGCAGAAAGATATTGTTCCCCATCAGAGAAATCACAACTCCAACATGAACGTTGGTAAGTCCCCGGAGGAAAGTATCCACTACTGCAATTATTAATTTGTTGCGCATTAGCTGTTTCTAAAAGCCCAATCATTAGAAGGGTAGAGATAATGGGTTTGCTAAACATTAAAAAGTTTCCTTATGAAAATTTGTTACAATGAAACTTTACCTGTTCTTTGTTAAAAAATTATTAACAATTTCATACAAAAAGTCATTCAGTTTGACGACCGTCTCATCGTCTAGATCTGGTGGGGTTAGCATATGCCAGCAATTCATAAGGTTATTCATAAAGTCTCTCCTTCTTCAAGATTTTTTCCGATTATTTTTAGGTGCAGGGGGTGCAAAACATTCAAAATATAGTTTTTCATCCATCTGAGTTCGATTTTGTTGAGCCGCTGTTGCCAGTAATTCTCCAGCCATGGTGCAAAGAACGCGATAATTGCCCATGGCATGTTCACAAAGCATT
>JAGOVS010000079.1 GCA_018060625.1 Bacteriovorax sp.
TGATCACAAAAATTTATTTTAAAGATTCAAAAGTTAAATGTGAATTTGCCTTAGCAAAAGGCAAGAAACTGCATGATAAACGAGATGCTGAAAAAGAAAAAGATGTGCAACGAAAATTACAACGAGGTCAGTACGACGATTAAGCTTTTTTCTTTTTTCCTGTTGCCTTCTTTCCTTTTGAGTTAAGAACGAAAGAAAAGATGACCCCACCAAAAAGTCCCCCTGCAGTAAATCTCATCACGAAATAAAAAGATTCATCTAAAAAATGTTGGGAGAAAATCTTTGGAACTGAACCCACGAAGTATCCCTTGGTCAAAACGTTAAACCAATCGAGTTGCCCAATAAGAATATAAGAGGGACGAAGATACAGACCGATACAGGTTGTTAAAAACATAATGAGAAGAATGATTACTATACGCTTCATAAAAGCATTATCTCAAACGTCAAAAAAAAAGCTACTCAAAAATTTTATTCCCCACTATACTAGGGGTCATGAAGAATTCGGCCGTCCTTTATGCTCTGGTAATATTTTTTGCTTTCAGTGCTCACGCAGGAAGTTTAAAATTTAAAACGCCACCCATACATGCCAAAATAAACTCAACCAACCTTGAACTTACGGATCTTCAAACAGTCATTAGTTGCCACTTTAATTATCAAGGCGCCAGAAAACAAGTTATTCGCTATCCTCAAACAGAGTTAATTAAAGAAGAAGGCCCATTTTATTCCTTAAAAATAAAAGCTGCAACACTGGGTGAATCCCTTCCTCGACTCGATCTTCTCACCTGTGCCTACAAACTTATAGTCATTGGTAAAAATAAAACGACTCATCAACCATCTTATGGTGAACTTTTTCTTGCAGGTAAAGAGACTGGCCACATGAGCGATAGTGAGCTGCAGACGATACTAGACCCAACTCAACTCACAAAAATTCTTAATGAAAGAATAAAAGATCTGATTATTTCCAACGGTAAGGATGGTGGTATTGGGGAAATTTCATCCCTAAATGATAAATACGAGGAAAAATAAAATGGAAGAAAGAAAAAATCTTGCACTTCTTTCATTTATCTCAGATCTCTCCCTATCCCTTTGGTCTTATTTCAGTTTAACCAACTATGAAGAATACTTAAAAACGATAAGCCCCATGGTATCCTCTCCTGATTTTCAAATACAAATTTATCAAGTCCTATTACAGACACTCACATTTTCACTCAGTTTATTCATGGTTTTTCATCTAGTGATTTACATTCTCTATTGGAAAGAAAAAAGCTATGCCACTAAATACGTTTATTACTATTCGTTTATGGCCGCCCTCTCTTGCTTACTTATGTTAGTTGGCCAAATCTATTTGGCCATCATCCCACTCATTCTTTATAGCTTCATTTTTGTCAAAACTAAGAAAATGATCAAAAAAGCAGAGCTTTAACTGGTTTAACCTTATCCTGCCCAAAATTTGTACATGCTGTAAAAAGTATAAACTTCTATTGAAGTTTTTTTAAGTCCTGTTAAATTGATTTCATTAACAACAACACAGTTATGTGCTCCCACACAAAATGGGACACTAACCAGGAGTTACTTATGAAACGAATGTGTATTCTAACTTTTTTAATTTCACTTAGTCTTTTAAATGTTTCATATGCCGAAACAAAAGGCGACACTCTCAAAAAAATATTTAGTTCCGGAGTTGTTGCTACTGGAGTTGGAATATTTGCTGGCAATGCAGATCTAATAGTTTCCGGAGTTGGATTATCATCAACAGCAGGATTCTCGGCCAAACAACCTAAAGCAATAGCAATACAGCTTAATAACGATATTCAAGAAGAACAATTAACAGGTTCTAGATCATTGCTTTTAAATGAAGTTATTTCAAATATTAAATCGTTGAAATCTGATATTTCAGATGAAGAAGCGATTGATTTAATTGCTACTTACAATCAAAATTTTTTAGATTCGTATTCTTCAGAAATTCTCAAATAGACCACCAATACTCTAAATTAAAGAATTAAAATACACGCCATCGCAAGGTGGCATATTCACAGATCAAAAAAATATTCAATTCAGAATTGATTTATTTTTTAAAGAATAAAACAAGTTCCTAGTGTGAATTCTCACAAAAAGGCAGATTGCCCCTGTTGTTATTAAAACTTTTTAAAAATTTCTCTCGCTTACGAAGCCCTAATACTTCCCAATAAAAATGCTTCATCGGAAACAGCCTTCCCGTAGTATCATCTCTAAAAGCTCCTTCCAGCTGATTCTTAAATATATAAAGTCCTGCTACAAAATTAGTGATTGGATTTTTTAATTCTTTTTTTGTAACTTTAGCTCCAACAAGCGCATAAGCATGTCGGATGGCCGAATTCTTATCAATTTGGAAAAGACCTACATTTGTATTAAAATGCCCACGATCAAAAGTTTCACTATCTGCTTTAAAGTCAGACTCTCTCTCTGCTATAGCGGCGAAAAAAACAATATAAAATGCCTTCTTTTGCTCATCTGAAAGATTATTGAAATTTGAGCACTCTAGTAGTTTTAAATCTTCAATATCAATTGGAATCGTCATGAGTGAATCAAACTGAGGGAGTGATATTTTTTCTAAAAATCTCTGTGTAATCTCTTTTCCCCAAATTTTTTTTCCTGAGTTTTTATAAATAATTATGTCCTCTGCATTAGCAAATTGTGAGAACAATGAAAAAATAAGAATAACTAAAAAAGAAACTTTTCTCATAAAAGGAAACCTATAAATAGTGGTTTAAAAAAAATCTGTACGCTCGCTAAAGCAAGATACCCTTTAAAAATAAACTGGCCACACTAAAATAAATAATAAGACCTGTGACATCAACCAGCGTTGCTACAAAAGGTGCTGATGAGGTCGCTGGATCTAAACCTAATCTTCGAAGAAGAAAAGGCAACATAGAGCCTGCCAGTGTTCCCCAAAGCACAATACCAAGTAAACTGATTGCGACCGTAATGGCCACCAAGACATAATGCTCTCCATAAAGAGTTTCTCTATTTGGCCACATTAAGATTCTAATGAAGCCAATCGTCCCTAGAATTAAACCTAAACTTAATCCTGATACAAGCTCTCTGGAGAGAACACGCCACCAGTCTTTTAAGCGCACTTCTCCTAAGGCCATGGCCCGAATAATAAGAGTCGTTGCCTGAGAGCCTGAATTTCCTCCTGAGCTAATAACTAAAGGGATAAAAAGAGCTAGAACAACAGCTTTGGCAATATCATGTTCATAGTGACTCATGGCCGTCGCTGTAAACATCTCGCCGATAAAAAGCGCCATTAACCAACCCGCTCGTTTTTTAATCATAGAGGGCAAACTGATCTCGAGATAAGGTTCTCCAAGAGCTTCCATCCCCCCCATCTTTTGAATATCTTCCGTCGCCTCTTCCTCAATGACTTCCACGACGTCATCAACGGTAATAATCCCTTTCATGACGTTTTGCTCATCAACAACGGGGATCGCGAGAAAATTATGGTTGGAAAAAGTCTTTGAGATGCTTTCCTGATCCTCGTCCTGCAAAATGGTTACAAGATTAGTGTTCATGATTTCTTGAATAGTTGATTGAGCATTGGCCAAAAACAATTCTCGAAGAGAGACTACTCCAAGGAGCATTTGCGAGCGGTCTAAAACATAAGCATAATATATAGTCTCAATCTGTGATTTTGATTGGGCCCGTAAGTAACGTATGGCCTCTTCAACTGTCATCTCTGGACGCAAACGGGCAAAGCGCGAGTTCATCAAACCCCCAGCTTCATCCTCCGCATAGGCCATTAGGGCCTTTACTTCAATCAATGTTGGGTAATCCAAATAGCGCATAGTCGTTTTGCGTGATTCTTCATCCATATTCTGCAAAAGATCGGCAATATCATCAGGGGCCAGCAATCTTATCCAGCTTCGTTTTTCAGTAAGGGCCAACTCTTCGAAGATCTCTACTTGGTAATCGCTGGAGAGATTAATAAAAAGTTCTTCTTGATCGATACGCGCGAGCATTGAGAAAATAGTCTCTCTCTCGCTATGCTTAAGCCCTTGCCAATTATCGAGCAAGTTCTCCAGAGACAAATCGTCGTTTAAAAGTGTCGTTTCCATTTTAGCACCAAGTGTACAAGGGTGTTTCTAAGGGAAAGACAAGAGAGCTTTCCCGCTTATTTCAGCGGACAGGCCACTGAGGTAGAATAGGCAACGCTATTGGGGTCTTCGTCCATTTTTTCCTCAAGTGTTAAAAAGTCATTAGTTGAGTCTATTTTTTAATATCTCTGGCCGTGATTGGCAATGAGTTTATGAAGAAAGTGAAAAGAATATAAGCCATAACTAAGCTCATAATACTTTAGTCTTCAAATGCCCTGAAAGGGTGCAGTCCTTTCAGCCAAAATTAGGGATAATAAACTTTGTTTCCGCCGGATTTGTCCAATCAGGGAGATTGCGATTTTTTTCCTGCAAGACATTTTGCCCCGCAAGAGCAAGTAAAAATGAATCAAATGCCCGTGGATTCTTTACCAGAATTTCGAGATCATGATTATAAATAAAAATATCTAACTTCTTTTCAATTTTCTTAATTGTATCCAGACGAGCCTCTAGTCCTAATTCAATATCTGAGAGCATATCAACGTCTTTTTTGAGAATGACTTTCGAGCGCAAAAGCTCAATGAGAATAATTTGAGCATTGGCCTCAAAAAGCTCTACGTGTTTGGGGAAGTGTCTTTTAATATAACTAAAGCGAGACAGAATCATCAGTGAAATATTTCCAAAAGAATCAAATGACGTATTGAACGTATCAAGAATTTGGTCATAAAAATATTTCCAAATCCAAAAATCCAAGGCCCTATTCCAATAAGGGAGAAAACCCTTTTTTAAGCGTCTTTTAAAGGATCGAGAGAGAAGATGATGAGAGGTTTCTTTCTCAAAAATATCGCGGTTATAGACTATTTCATCCGCTTTATTTCTTTCCTGCTCATATTTTTTAGGATTACTATTAATCAATTTTAAATCTTCATTGAGAAGATTCTTCATTTTTTCACGAACTGCAACGATCGAAGGTTTAGGGCAGTGCCCGGCCCCCGGGCACTCTAATTCACAATCACTACAGGCCGCTTTAGAGAGAGGAAAATCCACAACAAGTTGCTTAACTCCAAAATTATGAATCCAAGCACGAATGGCCTCATCACTATCATTGGTCTCTTCGTCTTTAACCGGAAGAAGGGATTTTAAAAACCAACGCTGTCCCTCAGGGTAATATTCAATGAGGCAAAAATAAAAATTATCATTTCTGCCACCTTTCATGCTGAGACTTCCGATATTTTTAGCGTCCATGGCCTTTCCCTATAGGGGTTTTTCTATCATGAAATCAAGTTTCTTCATGTTGTATTTATCAATCAAAGTTTCAATTAGTTGCTTGTCTCCCGGCCGATGAACAAGAAGAAAACAACCTCCTCCACCTGCTCCACAAACTTTCATTCCAAAATGATCTCCAGAGGATCTTAATTCCTTGTGAAGCTCTTGCATTGAGGGAGTCAGTATCCCAGGAAAAAGCATTCTGCGCTCTTCTCCCTCTTGAGCAATAAGAGGAAGCAATTGATCAAATTTTTTCTGATGGATTGCCTCTAAGGCCATTGAGGAAAGTTCCGCAATTTTCCCTAATCCGGCACGAACTGCTTGGTCCTTATTAAAAAATGCCTTATAAACTTCCCAATTATTAATGCCTGAATGTCTGGTCTCTCCGCTGTAAACCAGACTCAACTGAGATTCAAGTGTCTTTTTTAATTCATCTGAATAAAGTTGCTCAACGACGACATTGCCTGGTTTTGCAATTAATCCTAAAACTCCTCCAAAAAGAGCTGGATAATAATCTTGATATCCCGCCGGTCCACAATCAAGAATGCGGGCCTCGAGAGAGTTCACTTTTAAAATGGCCGAAACGCGATCAAAACTCTCACCAACAAATTCAGCCAGGGCCCGATAACTTGTAACCCCCATTGCACTTGATCCACCAAGGCCAGCCCCAGGAGGTGAACCTGATTCAAGTTCTAAGCGAATGCCTGAATTAAGTTCAAAAAGGTTGAGAATTTGAGCAATAAAAGTAAGATTTCCAAAAAAACCTTTTCGCAAATTCTCTGCGGTAAAATCAGAGGATTTGAATTTATCTGTCGTATTATAGTCGCGAGATATGATTTCAACCCCATCAAAATCCAGTGAGCTTACTTTCACTTTCGCTTTGAGAGAAGTGGCCAAATTCAAAGTCACAACATTTGGTAAAATCACATTAATAGGATTAAGATCTAGAGTTCCTCCTAATAAATCGACGCGAACGGACCCACTTGCTGAACATACTTTATTCACTATAAACTCCGATATAAGGAAGCTCCCTATAGCGTCCATCGAAATCAAGACCATAGCCAATGACAAACTTATCTTCTATATCGAATCCAAGATAATCAATCGGCACGGGAATTTTTAAACGTGCACGTTTTAAGAGAAGCGAGCATAGTTTCAAACTCGCTAATTGTTTAAGCTTCATATGATTAATTAAAAAATTGATCGTCAATCCCGTATCAACAATATCCTCTACTAAAAGGACATGTTTTCCAACGAGGGATTTTAAAACATCTAACCTAAAACTCACTTCGCCGGTACTCTCGGAACCCACATAAGAGCTAAGCGAGACCATTTCTACTTGAACTGGCACTTTAATGAGCCTTATAAGGTCGGCACAAAAAATGAAAGACCCATTAAGAACACACACCAGAACTAATTCTTTTTGCTGATAATCCCGATTAATCATCTCCGCAAGTTCTTTTACACGTGTTTGAATGTTTTCTTCAGAAAGAAAAACACCAATTGGTTTTGAAGCAGTACTCATCCTAACATTCCCATGTTCGGGTTACGATTCTCGCTTCTAGTGTACTATAAGTTTTGGGTTTTGGAACGGGAGTCGTTTAAATTAACAAAGAAAGCAAGCTGGTCTTGATCCTCGCCAAAAAAATCAGCATGTGCTCGACAGCGGGCCTCATAGAGATCTGTCTCACCTACAAGAATTTGGCCGCTCTCCTCTGGATTTTTCCTAAAGGTTTTCGTTGCAGACGCACCACAGACAGTGCAAATCGCATGGATCTTATTGACGTTATCAGCGATCGCAAGAAGTGAGGCCATTGGTCCAAATGGTCGCCCCATAAAGTCCTGATCTAGTCCCGCCACAATGACACGTATGCCTCGGCGAGCTAATTTTTCAACGACAATTGTAATATTATCATCGAAAAATTGAACCTCATCGATAGCAACCACTCTAGTAGAATCAAAAACTTTTTGCAAAATTTCCACAGAACTATTGACGGGAGTTGCCTCCATGGAAAGTGAAGAATGAGAGACAACTTCGGTTTCATGATAGCGAGTATCAATGGCCGGTTTAAAAATTTGGACTTTCTGGCGAGCAATCTGCGCCCTTTTCACTCGACGAATCAATTCCTCGGTTTTTCCTGAAAACATAGGGCCACAAACGACCTCAATACTTCCTGAAATACCAGACTGCGTCCCGAAAAGACTCATAGATTCCCCCCCAAAATGTCTCAATTCTCTCTATCTAAACTTTGTGTGTGAATCGAATCATGACAGACAAAATCAAGTCATGCAATGAACAGGGGGAGAATAAAAATTAATAATTTCTAACATTATAAAATTCAGACAAGTTAGAGTAAGGACAATAGAAAAACAAAATAAGACGCAGTGAATACTGCGAATAAAAAGAGAATAAATAATGGGGTTATCAGAACTAAACTAGCTTGCAATAATGAAAAGTCGTATTTTCGCTTAAGCCCTCTAAAAAGAAAGTAAGCAAAAGCGATTTGACTTAAAACGCTTCCCACAACAGGCAAGATTAATAAAAAATTGGCGGTATAAGCGGAAGAGAGAACCTCATCGCCCTTTTCATTAAATAAGCTCTCATCATCGCAATCATAATCGAAAATATTTGCATAAAAACGAAAACAACCTTTCCAAAATTTATACGAAAATTGAAAAACAAGAGGGTAAAAGGCCGCAGAAAATAACGTTGAAACCAATCCAATTTTTTGAAATTCAAAATGAAAAGAATCAAATATTAAATGAGAGAAATCAGTTGATTGAGAAAAATACTCATAACTCTTTACACCTAAATAAATGGCAAAAACTGAATAAAAGGCATAAAGCAAATGAAGGGCCCATGAAATGCCCAATAACTCAAAGCGCCCAATCAGCGGTTCATCCTGATCTTCAGAGTGATGCTTAAAGGTATTAAAAAAAAGCGTAAGTGATTCAATCATATTACCTACTCAAAATAATCAGTGCGCTTAATACTAAAAGGCAAGGTCGCGCCTACATAGTGATGAATTTTAATTTTATGATCAATATCCACTAAAATTGCATCATTCTCTTCAAGGATAACACTTAGGGACCTATTTTCAAAATTGACTCGTATAATACTTTTCTTGAGAATTTCACTTGGTTTTTCATTCAATTCAGAGACGTGATCACCTTCCATTTTTAAAAAATCAATGAGTTTTTTAAATTCCAGTGCTCTTGGAGTGATTCCTTTTATTTGAGAAGTCACTTTAAACAATTCCTTATCACTGACAGAGACTTCTTCTTTTTTATTATCGTAAAAACTTATCCCCAATTGATAATCTTTTCCTTTGGGCCCAAGTGATTTGTGCCAAAAATCTTGGACGTTTACAAAAAAATAACGAGCATCCTCAGGCTTTAGAACAAATAATACCTTTTCCAAGCTTGAAGTAAGAAAATAACCATTCTGATCACCAAATTTTTTATAGAGAGAAAGTGAAATGCGTCTGCCACTTCGATCGATAATATCAAAATGTGAAAGGATTTCTGACAATGCACTTTCTTCAAATGGGGCAATGACCGTACGCCCCTCTAGTCTACTTAAGGCCTGATGAAATGAAAGCCAATTCTCTTCAAAATAATCAAGTCCACTTGGGAGTGGCGGAATTGTTTTTGTCTCTTTAAAACTCAATACATATTTTTTATTTCTAAATGTAGAAATGGTCATTTCATCAAAATGAATGGACTTATCATCTGGATAAAGATCCTTAAATAGTCGGGTGTCATAAAAATACACATTAGTTAGCATAAAAATAATTTGTAATCTTTTAAACTTCGCCTCAGAGCGCTGATAATCCTTATCGTTTTGATAAACTCCTGGATCAGGGGATTCATCTTCTGCAATAACAATTTGCTTTCGACCTTCTTTAATAACTTCCATGTAAAAAGTCTGATCAAAGCTTAATTTTTTTCCGAGCGTAAACGACATTTCACCTTTTTCGAATTGAAACGACAGGCTTAATGCATCGTCAGGAATATAAAAAGAACGCCCAACTTTTTGCACATCTTCATTTTTCAGGAACGTTTTGACCTTCACTCCCGCTAAAATTTTAAAAAACTCATCGATGCGATTTTTTGCAAGAGGTATATGCTTGTCTCTCGAATAATAGAGTTCTCCTTGTTTTAAAAAATCAATTTTGATTCCTCGAACTCCCTGAAGCTCTCCTAATTTATCAGCATTTAAAATTTCAACTTTTGATGACTCTTCTTTTTGTGATTGAATATTTCCTCGTTCCTCAAACCAGTAGGTCACACCAAGTGCACCCAAAAGAGTTATAAACAAAATGATATTTTTATTCATTTTCAGCATTATTTATCTCTCTTTCTTCGATACATATAAATACTCACCCCAAAAAGTATCAAAGGAGAAAATAGAACCGAAAAATAAAACACAATTCCCATTTGTTGCTCAGAAATGAATACCGGTTCATTCTGAACAATAGGTAAATTAAAAGATATCAGTCGATCCTCGTCTACTAACCAAGATAAAGAATTCAGAAAAAGTGAATAATTTGTCCCAAATTTCAAATAGGCATTAAGAACAAAAGTGGAGTTACCAAAAACCACTAGTTTATTCTGTTCACTTTCGTAAGCGGCAGAAAATGAGAGTGGCCCTGGTTGATCAATGCCTTTTTGATAAATGAGCTTCTGCTGGGCAACTTCTTTAATACTAGTCTCTCCCCAGGCTTCTGGAAGCGCAGAAGAACTCATTAGTAAGCTGACTTCGCCCTTCTCTTTACTCAAGGCACTTGGGATCTCTTCAATGGAAGAAACAAGTGGAAAGAAAACCTGCCCCTTGAATTTTTTCGTAATGGCATGTTCTTTATTATAAGATTCAACAAGTGGAATGGAGCCATCTGATCCATTCACGAAACTCTTCCTATCAATAACGAGATCATTTCTGACTATTATCCGATAAGTTCTCAAGAGCGAACGAAGTTCACCATGAATGTCTTGATTGAGATCGGGATCAAGGGCCAATAAAAGATTTCCCTTTCTAGCTAAAAATCGCTCTAAGACTTTCAGTTCATTTGTTTGTAATTTTGATTTAGGCCCCCAGAGGATGATTGTTTTAGCATCAAAAGGAATTTCTTGAGTCGAAAGAAGATTTAATGGCCTAATATCAACGGCAGAATTCCTAATGGCCTCATAAATAAATTTAAGCCCCTCATTTTCGGTTGATTGTATATCTGCTTCCCCATGTCCTTGGATAAAATAAACAACTGGATCACTGGTGCGAGAGATTTTAATGAGTCCATTAGTAATATTGAGTTCATCTCTTTCTGTTACATACTGTCGTTTCCCTTCATACTCAATGACCAAGGTTGCCGCATCCGTTATATGGTAATCGGCAACAAGATCAGGTCGAACATCTATATCTACTTTTTCTATTGAGATTGTATTTTTTTCTGCACGGTAATATTCGAACAATGGAAGCCACAAGGCAGAGTCTTGTTTTCTTGCAAAAAGTTTAAATGTCACATCTCCTTTAATTTTTTTAAGAATATTTTTACTTTGATCACTTAACGAATTCATTTTATAGGCTGAAAGATCAATCTGCCGAGGGTGCTTAAAGGCCCAATAATTGACGATTCCAAGAAGAGAAAAAATAAGAAAAAGAAAGACGAGTGTATCCACTAATTTTTTGAATTGATGACTTTGGTAATAAAGACTGGCCCTATCCCTATTTAAGTAAATAATGATGGAGGTCAGGGACAAATTAAAGACTGTTAAGGATAGATTTAAGATCAATTCATCTGGAATGGAAATCCATAAGGCAATGAGTACGAAATAAAAAATAACATTAATAACAAAAAGAAGAATGCTATACCACTTTTTCATAATCTACCACTTTCTCGCTTGCAAAGATCTATGAGTTAGTAAAAAAAAGAAAGCAAGATAGCTCGCAAAATAGACAAAACTATAAGAACGAATTGCTCCTTTAACAAATCCCTCATAATGAAAAGGGACAGTCATGTATTGAACAATCATTGTCAGCAAATAGTTATTGCTCGCATTGACCGTAATTACCATAAGCATTGAGCCCAACAGAAGGCAGAAAGTCAAAAGACTTGCTACAATTTGATTATCCGTCAGGCTAGAACAAAAAAGCCCCACTGATAAATAGGCCATAATTGATAATAACACCCCAAGATAAGAACTTCCCACAACCCCCCAATCACTGTACCCCGAAAAGGCCAAAATAAGAGGAAAAATTAAAGTGAATGAAATCATAAAAATGACGAGTATAAAATTAGAGATAAACTTAGCTAAAATAATTTGTAATTCACTCAACTCAGAACGCAAAAGTAAATCAAGTGTTGCCTGCTTCTTCTCTTCAGCAAAGGATCGCATTGTGAGCATTGGACATAAAAAAACAAAAATGAAATTAATATTCCCAAATATTGGGGTAATCACCGCTTGAGTCATCGTAGCTGTTGTCAATGTCTTTGCCTGAAGCAAGTAATTAAAAAAAAGCCATCCCATCATAAAACAAAACAACCCCGATAACACATAAATAAGGGGAGAGAAGAAGGCATCTTTTAATTCTTTGCTTACTAAAATTCTTATTTTTTTTAAATACATATTCTCTCATTGGTTAATGAATCATTTGCTTAAAAGCTTCTTCTAAATCAAATCGTTCTTCATTAAATTCTAAAAGCCCAATTGATTCTTCTGTTAAAAAGCGTGCTAGGTTTTTCTTGAGGTGCCTAGCGATTTTTACTTGAATTTTTAATTTCACATCTTGCTTGTCTCCATCAGGAAAATAGTCGACCGACTCTACTGGAAACAATTCCATCATTCTTTTTTTGTCATTTTCACTAAAGGCCAATACTCTAGCTTGAATCGTCATTCTAGTCTTCAGACTCTCAAGAATGCTCTCAAGAGGTCCACTTACGACAATTTCCCCACGGTTAATAAGTGTGATATCTGAACAGAGAAGTTCAACATCATGAAGTTGGTGGGTTGAAAATAAAATAGTATGGTCGCTTTTTAATTTTTGAATAAGTTCTCTAATGTCACTGATCGCCACAGGATCAAGCCCAACGGTTGGTTCGTCTAAAATAATAATTTCCGGAGAATGCACTATGGCCTGGGCGATACCGACTCTCTGCTGATAGCCCTTGGAAAGATTGCCGATTAAGCGTCCCCTGACATGAATCAAACCTGTTTTTTCCATTACGTCGCTTACGGCACTCCCTCTTACTTTTTCTGGAGCATAAATATTAAATACAAATGCCAAATAATCTTCGACAGACATGTTTGGATAAAGAGGAGGGTGCTCAGGCAGAAAGCCTACCTTTCCATTAACCGAATAATGGCCACTCGATGCAGGGATCAGGCCACTTAAGATTTTCATAGTAGTAGACTTTCCTGCTCCATTAGGGCCTAGAAAACCATGAACGCTTCCTTTTTTGACAGAAAAAGAAATTTCATTTAAGGCCACTCTCCCCGGATAACTCTTAGAGAGCTTATTTATCTCGATTGCAGGCGATATTTTGTTTTCTTTGTTCATAGGACCACACTTTCCCGAATATATTTTTTTAAATCGTAGCAAAAGATACAGCAATTGAAAAAATTTTAGTATAAGTTTAAAGAAAGTCATTAATCTTACGAATAGACTACTTGTATGAACATCACAGAGCGTTTTAAATTCCTGACAGATAAGGCCGAAAATATCGTGATTACCACACATATTTTTCCAGATGCAGATGGCATTGGCAGTGAAATTGCCCTTTGCCTGGCAATGCGGGCCATTGGTAAAAATGCGATTTGCGTAAATGAAGAGCCATTACTGGATCGTTATAAGTACCTCGATCCTTGCGAAGTCGTTATCTCGCTTGAAGACTACAAGGCTTTTTACCCTGAAGTCGATATCGATCTCTTTATCGTAACAGATACCAATTCACTAGAGAGAATC
>JAGOVS010000242.1 GCA_018060625.1 Bacteriovorax sp.
GGGCAGTAGAAGAATGGCCTCAGGTCTTTCCTGACCAAATTATTGCGAACGCAACAATCGATAGAATTTTTGATCGGGCTGACGTTATTGAGTTTAAGGGGAAAAGTTACAGGTTTGAAGGAGATCGAGAAATAGTGAGTGACAAAAAGAAAATTAAGAAATAAAAGCATCACGCAAGGGGTGGTAACGTTGCCTGAGAATGAAGTGGTAACCGTTGCTGAGAATTAACGGCGCGCAACACTTGACCAAGTTTAGACTCATGAAACAAGTATATTCATTATACTGCCCCGAGTTACCATTGTCTGTTGATAAGCTGCTAGAGTGACAAATGGGTGTTGGGTCTTTCCGCTCCCGCCATTTTACTTCCATTAATTTCATTAAAAATTTCAAGACATGAAAAATTTCCAATGATCTAAGACTAGCTTCACATCCCAACGAATGTCGACTGCGTAGTAGTCAATGAGTGTGGCGCAGGAAACTACTCGCAGCACTAAAAAGCCTTGCTCTTCGCAAGCCTTTTTTATTTTTGACGGGGTTTGTTGGGGTTTTATTAAAACTAGCAATATGATATGTTTCAATAGAGGTCGCTTATGTCAAAAAAGCATCATATTATTTCTGTTATAACCACCGTGTTAGGCTATCGAGTTATTGTTGATAATGATTCATTTATACATGCTCAAAAGCATTTTTTACTACCTCAAGATATTTTCTTGGAACTGCTAGAACGAATTTTAAAAGACCCTACTATTGTCTACTTAGAAGAATTAAAAGATGTAAAATTTTACCATCATTTTTATCGTCTAGAATCTAAACGTTATTTACTTGTTGTTGTCAAAATCACTAGCGATGGTGCCTATTTTTGCTCCATGTATACAACCGGCGAAAAAATAAAAAGCAAGCACATGAAATTAAAAAAGGTAAAACTATGAAGAAGCCAGAAATTTCCTTTCGACCCTATGGTGGTTCAGGGCCATTGTCTATCTATTGGTCAGAAGGTCCATATGGTGATGCCATTGAAGCAAGTAAAGGTAGTGGAGTTTCTTGGCATTCAGCTTCAGGTGAACTTTTAGGTGTTGAATTCGATGACGTCTCTGAACTTGAAGACACTCAATCCTTGAAATTATTTAATAATATTAAAATAAATCTCAAAATTATTAACAAAAAAATTTCTTTTGAAGTGATCCCTTCTCATAAGAAAATTGCATAATTATGTTTGAAAATAAAATTGATAAATGTGACTTTCAAAAAAAAGAAATAGATACATATCGACCTCTCTCCAAAGATCAATCTCTAGCACTCAAAGAACATTTCAAAATTGGTCTTACCTATTCTTCAAACGCTCTTGAGGGTAACACCCTTAGCTTGATCGAGACTAAAGTCATTATTGAAGATGGATTAACGATTGGAGGAAAGTCACTTCACGAAATTGATGAAGCCACTGGCCATGCGTGAGCATATGATTTTATTTTTGAACTCCTAGGTAATCCCCTCATAACTCTTACTGATATTTTAAAAATTCATCACCATTTTTATCAAAATCTTGATCCTGATAACGCTGGAAAATATCGAACTAAAAAAGTATTTATTTCAGGTATGGATGTTACCTTACCAGGACCAGAAGAACTTAGTCTTTTAATGAGTAACTTTGAAAAAGAACTAAAAGATCTTTCAAGTAAACTTCATCCAATAGAACTTGCGGCCACTATCCATAATCAATTTGTTACCATCCACCCATTTCTTGATGGTAATGGTAGAACGGCAAGGCTATTGATGAATTTGATCTTACTTAAGAATGGTTATTCAATAACAATCATTTCTCCAATCTATAGGGCCGATTATATTGCTTGTGCCTATCAAGGAAATATTGGCAATAATATTTTATTTATTAATTTATTAAGTTCTATGGTCTACGAGAGCCAAAAAGAATATTTGAGACTATTGAAAAAATAAATCATACTTTTTCACAGAGAATAAGAGTGGAAACCATGATGGATGGACCGATCTTAAAAGACCAAAATGTCAAAGGAACCTTGGTGCTACTTCTGATGGACTTTAAATCTATAAAGCAGTTGGTTATCAAGCATTAATCAAGAGGGCCTATAGGGATCACCATATTCTTCTCTTAGAAATATGTAGTTACCTCCGTAAACTTATGCGAAGTTTAATTTAATTTTTTGAAGTGTCACATTGACCACCAAAAAAAGACATACATCTTTTTTTCGTCTTTATCTTATTCCAAAACCAATATTTCTCTTTTCCATTGGGTTCATGGGGTTCCCCATTCAAGCAAACGTATTTCTCTCCTTTCGTCGTACGCTTCCATTCTTTATAAAATTTCCAAAAACTGTAGTAATTTAAAGCTCTACGAGCATAATAAATATGACTATAAGGTTTCCCATTAATACTGAGATCGAAATCGTAAAGGTTGGTGATTATATCTGAGGGTCCTTGAGGATCATTTTCTCTCCAAGTTGAATAATTCAATTTTATATTTTTAACGGGGAAGCACTGCCAACGATAATAGCCTCCTTGACTTTGATTAATCTCATACTTACGCGGATTTCCCTCTTGTATATCGTATAATAAATCTTCTTCTTTTAGGATTCCAAAATCATCAGTTAAAAGACCATCAGGATATTTTTTGTTAAGTGATGATTTTGCCAAAACTATATCTGACAATACTAATAAAAAGAATATTAAGAAAAATTTCATTGTAATATTCCTCCAGCATCTTTTATATATTTTCTCAACTCTCTTCTAATGTCTTCCGTTTTTTTAGTACGACTTTTTAAGCGTCCCTTAAATTCCATTAGAACTTCTTCCCATGTTGGCTCTCTCTTTAACCTTGCCCTCGCAGTCTCTCTTTTTCTAAATAACCACCGAACAGTTGCACAAATATTCTTGTTAGGATCGTAAACATCAGTATCATCAGAAAGAATAACAAAATGATTTTTTAATTCTTTTTTATTCCCACTTAAGCTCCTCTGAGTGACTTCAGTAATTTGTCCCAATCCCCTTGCTGGCCCAATTTTAGAAGAATTAAGAGGATTATACCCTTTAGGGTCAAAACCTGACTCTGTAGCAATAAGGGCCTTAACATAACTTGGTGGCAATGGAGGATTGATTTTATACAAGTCATTCCAGTAAGCAGTCCAGCCTGAAATTAGGTTATCGTACTTACTTCCACGTCCATTGAACCCAAGTTCAGCTGGAGACAATTTTGGGGCTGAGTTAATAAAAAGAGAATTTTGAGTTATAAGCTCTATCTCATCTCCTACAAGAATATCTTTTTTCGGCTTATTTTTTCGACAATGTCCGTCTACATCCTCAAGCTTTTTCTTCTGTCTATCATGTTGTTTTACCCAATGCTCCCCGATTGGGCATACTCTCCATGGATTATATTCCTCTATTTCTTCAGTATTAAAAAATGGAACTTTATAAATATTTTTCTTTGGAATTAATCCGCCGACAGTATCAATCCAATTAAATAATTCAATCGCAGGATCACTAAGCTCTT
>JAGOVS010000080.1 GCA_018060625.1 Bacteriovorax sp.
ACAGAAGGGTTGGGGGAGAAGGGCAAGGGACTCAGTGAGAATCCCAGGTCCTGGACCTATTTCGACAATGGCCTCTGCCTCATTTTTAAAATCATGACAAATTTTATCAATAATATTTTGATCACGTAAAAAATGCTGACCGAGAGATTTGTCAGCAGAGGGGAGTTCGAGTTTCATAGCTTTCGCTTCCTTTGTTCTTCAAGTTTTTTTGCTTTTGAGACAAATTGGTTTCTGGCATCCAACAACAAGCAGTCTGGAAATGCGAGAGCGTGGTAATAGGTCCGAAGGGCATAATTGGCAATCATCGCTCCATTGTCTGTGCAAAATTGAGGGGAGACGAAATGGACTTTAGCAAAGTTTTCATTGAGCGATTTTCTTAGAGCAGAGTTGCAGGCGACACCTCCACCAACAATGATGGGTAGGTCCTTTCCTGTACGACTAAAGGCAATGTCTAGGGCCGCTTGGCATTTTTTAGTGAGAGCACCAATGATGGCCTGTTGATAGGAAGCGCAGACATCTTCAATTTTAAATTCTTTATCAGGATGAGCTTCCAAGAAGTTTCGAAGAGCAGTTTTTACTCCAGAAAAACTAAGTGTTGCGTCCCCTGAATCGAGCATTGACATGGGGAAGGAGTATTTTTTGGAATCTCCCCGTGTGGCAAGTTCGTCAATGATTTTTCCGGCCGGATAACCTAACCCCAAAAGTTTTCCTCCTTTATCAAAAGCTTCGCCAGCGGCATCATCAATGGAATTACCCAAAATTTCAAAATCGCTTGGAGATGTCACTAACAGATACATGCTATGTCCACCGCTAACGAGGAACCCTAAATAGGGGTATTCAATAGTTTCGGTTAAATGAATGGCCTCTAGATGAGCATATAAATGATTGATGGATGCAATAGGGAGCTGGTTTAAAAGAGCAATCGTTTTAGCGCAATTAATTCCTGTCAGAAGTGGGCCCAAAAGTCCTGGGTGAGTTGTGACGGCAATTAAATCGATGGCATTAATGGAAAGGGAAGCTTTTTGGAGTGTGGCCTTTAGCAACGGAGTGATTTTTTCTAGGTGATTTCTTGCCGCGATTTCAGGCACAACGCCCCCCCATTTTTGCAAGAGTAGTTCTTGTGAAAATGATTGATGGGAGAGGATGACGGGTCTTTGCCCCAAATGATCTGGATTGCCTTTTATAATGGCAATGGATGTATCATCACAGCTTGTTTCAATTCCTAATATTAACTTTTCTTTCATTTACTAAATTTTGTTGTATTTTTTGCCATGATACATGATCCTTTTCGGTAAGCAAATATTCATCGTTCAAGGAGGACAATATGAAAATGGTCATGACAGCTTTCTTCGCACTTATTTTTTCCCTTTCAGCATCAGTCTATGCTGCTGATTCTTCATCCGGATGTGGAATGGGATGGCAAGTGGCCCCAAAACAATCTCTCGTTTCGTCTACAACGCGCTCTTTAGTTAACGCTACTTTTTCTAACACAATAGCTATGACTCTAGGGACTTCTGGCTGTGCTCAGCACTCGATTGTCAAAAACGACGCTAAGGGAATTCACTTTGCAGAGGCCAACCTTAATCAATTAGCAGTTGAGATGGCCCGAGGAAAAGGGGAATTTGTCGTTGGATTTGCCACTGTTTTTGGTTGCCAGGACTCACATGCCTTTGGTTCAATGGTGAAAGCTCATTACGAAGTTGTTCTTCCTTCTGAAAAAACTTCAGGAGTAGAGCTTTATAACAATGTTAAGAATCAAATTAAAAACAATGCGACTCTGGTTTCTACTTGCACTCTTATCTAATTTTTTAAGGCCTGCTGACGTTTCAGCAGGCCCTCTTTATTATGACCAACTAAATTCTCTTCAAAAAAGTTATTGGTTAAAACTTCTGCATTATCAAAATGGAAAATCGCGGGCAGATGGTGAAGGCTTTTTTCTTTCCCCTCAAGGCAAGACTTCCCCTGCTTTAGAAATGCAGGCCGATCTTGAAGCTTTTGGAAATCCCAAAGCAAAAAGCGGTTGGTTTGGGCTTCATCCCCAATGCGTCTTTCGCGAACGTTTTGCTTTTTTAAAAGAGCTAGAATTATTAAATGCTGTGAAAGAACTTCCTTGTGAGGATTTTTTCAAATGGAAAAAGGGACTCAATGCCGAATCAGTCACCCTTGTTTTTTCATCTTCATACCCTAATAATCCATCTTCCCTTTTTGGGCACACATTAATAAGACTGAATCAGAAAAATAAGTCGAAAGGGACTTCGGGGGATTTGTTGGATTATGCAGTGGCCTTTTCTGCTGTACCCGAAAAAGAGGATATTGGATTAGTCTTTGCTTATAAGGGGATGTTTGGTGGTTATAAAGGAATTTTAGAAGTGACGAAATATTACACCAAAGTCACCGAATATAATAATGGCGAGTCTCGTGACTTGCTGGAGTATGACTTACAAATGACCTCTAAGGAGATTGATCGCCTCATTAATCATTTGTGGGAGATTTACCAGACAACTTATTTTGATTATTACTTTGCCGATGAGAATTGTTCTGCTGTTTTAGTAGACATTCTCGCGGTTGCTTTTGACGAGGAAGGGATCAATCATCATGAACACTGGTATTATCTTCCGAGTGAAATGATTAAAGTTTTTGAGAAATTTCCTTATAGGATAAAGTCACGAGGTTATAGGGCCAGTTTAAAAAAACAATTAGAGAAGCAATTTGATACTTTGACGGGCGATGAGCTGATCGAAGTTAGATCTTTAGCAGAGGGAACACATCTTCCAGCGGGATTCAGTAAGGCACGAGTGCTAGATGGAGTAATCAGTTTGCTAGACTTTACTCGTTACCGCACTAAAGATCAGTTGAGTTTGACTCAATCGAGTTTATTGCGAGCGGCCCTGGTGAGACGAGCAAGTTTGCCTCAAAATGAGGAGCAAAAAATTTTGGGCCACGACCAAAGCAATCGTCCAGAGCTCGGGCATGAATCGCGAAAATGGTCATTTTTCTTAAGGACTGAGGAGAGTCATTCACTTATAGGGATAGAGTACAAAGATGGGTATCATGATCTTTTAAGTAACGATTTGGGATATGATCCTTTTTCTCAATTTGATTTTTTTACCGGAAGTTTGGTTTACGATCGCTCTCTAGGAAGGCTTAGTTATGATCAGCTGACTTTTGTGAATTTAGTGTCCTTACATCCCTATACATTTTACGACCCTCAGTTCTCTTGGGCCGCCAAAGTTGTTTCGGATCGACTTTATGGGTCCAATGAAGACCTTAATTGTGAACTCTGTCATAAACTCAATGCCAGGGCCTATTTGGGGCCATCACTTGCGCCCTCTCATCAAATGATGATGAGCTTTTTGACAGGAGTCTTTGCTGAAGCTTCACCGCATTTTTCCCGGGGGTTTCGGGCAGGATTTGGGATAGAGGCAAGTCTGCTATTTACCTTGGGTCCAAAATTAAAGATTGGATTTTTTGATGAAATCCGCTTTAATGCTCTTGAGAAAATAAAAAGTGATTATTTTCATCATCTAACATTTAAGCAATCGTATTTTTCTGGTAAAAATACGGAGTGGAGATTTGAGAGTTCTATGGTTTCAAAGGCGACAAGCCTAGATCACAAGACATGGATCAATCAATTAAATTATGGGTTCTATTTTTAGAAAAATGTTAATATGTGTGTGCGGCTTCTTTTCGGTGAGCTGTACGAACCTCATTTATCAACCAGATCGCTATCTGCATGCAGATCCTCATGCGTATGGAATTCGCTTCAAAGAATTTTATGTTCACTCATTTGATGGGACAAGGATTTTGGGTTGGGATTTAAAAAGTACCACGCCGAATCCGGAAAATTTAGTGTTGATGTTTCACGGGAACGCTCAAAATTTATCCTCCCACATTTTTAATCTCGCTTGGATGGTTGAGAAAAAAACGGATGTATTGATATTTGATTATCGAGGTTATGGACTTTCTGAGGGAAGTCCATATCCTAAGGGCGTTGTTGAGGATGGGCTTAAGTTTTTACATATTGCTTATGATAAATATCAGGCCGGTGGTTATAAGCGTTTAATTATTTATGCGCAAAGCTTAGGTGGAGCAATTGCCCTGCGAAGTTTAGAGGAAGTGTCCTGGCAGCAAGACATTTCGCTGCTTGTTTTGGATTCGTCATTTCGCTCTCCTCAAGAGGTTGCGCGAGTAAAGACGCGTGGTCTTTTTTGGTGGCTTATTTCTTCGGAGTATACGGCCAATCCTTTGTTGCCACACTTAACCATGCCTCTTTTAGTGATACATGCCAAAAAAGATCCTGTAATTCCTTTTGCTTTTGGCGAGGAATTGTACAATCTCGCTCCTTCTAAGCAAAAAACATTCTGGAAACTAGATGAAGCTGACGCTATTCACGGCAACGTCTTTTTTGTTAAAAAAGGCGACTATCGCAATCGTTTTTTAGAGCTTTTGAATCAGTCCTCATTGAAGTAATGGGCAACTCAGTTTCTTCATTTTTTGGGCCACATGTTTCTCATTAACTGTTTTTAGATCTTTCCCATACCATTCGGGAGATTGGTCTTGAGTATGACAACTGAGACACTTGCTCTTGATCGAAGCAGTTCTTTGCTCATGTTGTACAGGTAAGTCAGGATTAAAAGGATGATCGTCATGTTGGTTGTGACAATTTAAGCATTGAACATTGGCATAATTATTTTTTATGCCAGACACCTTATCAAGATGCATCCATTTTTTTGAAATGCTCTGGATCTGTTTAGGCTCAAGTTTTCGCACGGACTTGACTTCAGGTCCCAGCGAATGAACCTGGTTCCAATAGTCGATAATGGGCCTATCTTTAAAGCTAACCATATTTTTTGCCGCGGAAAAACCTTTAGCTTCTCCAAGACCTAAAGAATGGCACTTGATACATTGAAGATTATTCTGTTCATGGGAGTTCATGAGTGTCTTATAGGCAAGTGAGTGAGGAGTTCCTTGCCAAAAATCCCCTTGGGGTTTGTGGCATTCGATGCAGCTTTGAGCGGAACGGTATTTTTTGACAGGGGCATTGGGATTGATCTCCATCCCTAAGTGGGATTGCTCTGCCATTTGAATATCATTCATTTTGGTTTTATGATCATTAATAAATTTTCTGAATGGATTTGGTTCAAGATTTTTTTCTAGTTCATCACGAATTTCATGAAGAATGTAGGTATCACTTTCTTTTTTTGCAAAAGTATCGATATTGATATTACCGACATAGTGGTTTTTAGAAAGGGTTTGAACCATTTTTACATCGCCGACGTCGCGTGAAAGGCGTAAGAAGCTTTGAGAATGGGCGCCAATAATCCAATCAATAAAAGGAAATTTTTCGGCCAATTTCTCATCGGGGTCAATTCCTGCGTGCGAGAGAACGATGAGACGATGGCGAGAATTCCCACTCTCATAACCTTGGTCCTTAAGTTCTTCAACTATTTTGGTTAGGGCCTGGCCCGAGTCTATAAAAGAATCAGCTATCTTGTCGTTAAAAACATCAGGGGCCACAATACCAACGAGAAAAATTTTTGAGTCATTTCTGTCGATAATCGCATAGCGCTTGTGCTTGATAATCGATTCATCTTTTAAATTAGAAATCAGGAATTCAAAATGTCTCGTATTGGCCATCTTTTTTAGAAAATCCCAGCCTAAAGCAAAATCTTGATCTCCTGGGACAAAATACTTAAGGCCCACCTGATCTAGGCCTAGGGCCAGGTTGTTGGCCGCAAATGAAAGGGAGTCCTTCATACTGGCCGGAATAACAGACGAAGGGAAAAAAGTGTCACCTGTATCAACATAAAAAACTTCGCCTTCTTGCGAGAGTTTATGAAACAGGCCGGCCACTTGAGGGAGACCCCCCAGGGGGAAGTTTCTACATCCGCAAGGATGGGTCTCACCACTGATATTGTGGGAGAAAACCAACGCAAGATTTTTGGGAGCAATTGATTTTTTTTGTTTCTCACCATTTTCTATTTTGGAAATAAGATAGGTACAAGAAGAGAGAATGAAGAGAAGAGGTAAGACAAAATTTTTCATTAAAGTTTAGCCTTCAGTTTATTAGCTTCATGAGCTTCTTTGCTTTTTGGGAAACGAGAGAGAAGCTCTTCCAGGGATTGGCGTGCTTCTTCTTTGGAGTTGAGTTGACCGAAGGCCCTGGCCAAATTAAGAAGGGTCGATGGAGCATACTGAGAGTCTGGATTTTCAGAAAAAAGTTTTGAGAAATAGACCTTGGCTTCCTCGTAGTTTTTATTTTTATATTCAATCATGCCGAGGTAGTGGTAGCTGGCTTCTTTGTCTTTTTTCTTAATTTTTTTGGTTTCGAGCACTGCGAGGAGAGTTTCTTTGGCCCCTTCGAAGTCGCGGGACTTGAATTTGTTAATGCCGTTTTTTACGGTGGCGGGTCCTTCGCTGATATCTTCTTTAGATTCCTTAGTTTCATTGGAATCTTTTTTTTTACTAATCTCTTTTTGTTCAGTAAGTGTACTTAAAGACTTAATGACTTGATCGATGTACTTACTTTGTTCTTGCAGTTTTTCATTTAAACCGCGAAGGTACTCAGTTTGCTTCTTGCTGGTTTCTTCTAGAGACTGGAGGCGCTCCTTTAACAGTGCCACATCCTTAAATTCTTGTTGTTTATTATGGCCGGTTTCTTCAATTTGGCCGGTTAGTTTAGCGAGCTGTTCTTCAATCGCGTTGAAGCGAGCACTGGCATTGGCGGTATTTTTTTGAGTCTGTACGACTTGTTCATTGAGGTTTTCTACCGTTTTTTCACGGCGAATATCTTCTTGCGTTTTACAAGCGGTGAAAGAGATAAGTAGCGAAAGAGTAAGAAGTGGGGAGAGTCGTTTCATAAGTTTTTACCTCTATAAAGGAAGAGTTTTTACTTACAAATTTTCTAATGTCTTCTTCCTTATGGCAACATATTCTGCTCGTTCAGAATATTTTTTGGAGAGAAGGGCATACTGTTGAGCCTTGTTGAAATACTTTCGTTTGTAAGAAGATTTTGCCTTGAGGTAATAGAATTCAGCTTTTCGAAAAAGACCAGGTGCTTTGACATCTGCTTGAGCATCTTTGGCGGCCATAAATGCGACTTGGGCCATAGACATTTCTAATTTAGGACGTGTGGTGGTTAGGCCACACGCCCCTATAAAAAAGAGAATAAGAAAAAGAATAGCATTTTGTTTCAGACTATTTTCCGATAACGACGAAATTCGCTCTTCTGTTTTTTGACCAAGACTCTTCGTCATGACCAAAAGAAACTGGTTTTTCTTTACCAAGAGAGATTGTTGAAATACGAGCAGTCTCAACTCCAAGACCGACTAAGTAATCGCGAACACTTTTTGCTCTTTTTTCCCCTAGAGCTAAGTTGAACTGTACTCCACCGCGCTCATCGCAATGTCCTTCTACTTGAACCTTTAGCTTCGCGTTCGTTTTTAAGAATTGCGCGTTGTTGTTTAAAGCATCTTTTGTATCGTTTGAGAGACCAGCAGAATTGAAATCAAAATAAACAGTCTTAAGAGCACCAGCTTTATTTGAATCTGAGTCACCATTCATTTCCAGAGACATTCCAGCATTTTTGCCGTTGTCTACTTGAGCGCTTTCAGCTGCAGAGTCGTTTACTCCATCAGTTTTCTTTTTCATGCTTGAGCACGAAGTAAGGGTAAGGGTTGAAGTGATTAAGCATAAAAGTGCGACAGACTTAAGTTTCATTAGGAGCTCCTTATAATGTTACTCATTTAAAAGTTTCAAAATCTAAAATAATAGATATGATTATGCCAATTTTGGAACACATAAGGAAGTAAAAAAATGAGACTGCAGCATATCGTTTTCTCTTTGTTCTTTTTAGGATCACTTGCTTTTAGGGAAGTCGATGCTGAAGTTTTGAAAACGATGAATATATCCATGCCCACTAATTTTGGTACTTTTTTTGGCGAAATTCACTACAGTGAGAAGGATTTGCAGTTAGCCCTCATGGTGGAGCGTATCATTAAGGAAGATTTGATTAAAGTAGTCAACTACTTCGAATATGTACCCCATGATATTGTTCATTTTAATATTGATCCGTACAAGCGCGAAACAAATGGTAATGCGCGCACTTTCCCAACAAACATTATTAATCTCTATAATTTTCCTGCAAATAATAGCGAGCATTTGATTGCACTTGAAAATTGGCTCCAAGGGCTTGTTCTGCATGAATTTGTCCATATCGTTCACTTGGATCAGACGAGAGATTATTTATTGGTCGGTCGCCAGATTTTTGGAACGATTGCAAAGATTCCGGTGGGGGTTGTTCCCCGTTGGTTTTCGGAAGGGATCGCCGTTTGGGGAGAATCTCATTTGCTTAATGGGGGGCGATTGAATCATCAGCTTTTTAATAAAGAGCTCTTATTGTATTTTTTAAAAGAAAATTCTTGTCAAACAATTGATTGCCTTGATGCTCCAGGGGGGCATCCCCAAGGTCAACTTGCCTACTGGGCAGGGGCCCATTTTATTGAATATCTAGAAAATGCTAAGCCTAAAACTATTAAATGCTTAGTTGAGCAAAACTCACTCGCTTTGCCTTTTTTTCTTAATAATGCCTTTGAGGCATGTGTTGGAGAAAAAGCGCAAGACCTATTTGTTAAGTTTCGAGAAAATTATATTGCTCAAAGGACTAAATCGAGTTCATGGGGAGAAAAAATAGTTAATGCTTTTGGAAGTGATGATTTCCAAAAGGGGTATGTACTAGAAGGGGAGAGGCTTTTTAAAGTTGAGAAACAAAAGTTCAGTGAAGCACTTGTTGCTTATGATTTAAAAGACGAGGTGAATTTTCACGGCCAATTTGAGTGGCCTATATCAGACATCGTGTCGATGGTTGATGGTGGCGGTGAAAATAAATGGCTCTTGATGGCCTTTTCAGATGATCCAAATTCAAGAGGGCATAATAAGTCCTGGAAGTTGGTCAATCCGGATACCCTTCTTGTTGAACGGACATTGGATTTTACTCATGACCCAAGTTACGTTGTAAGCCTTGGAGGAGAGCAGTTCCTGACTTTTTCTTATTGGGAAAATCGTTGGCAAGCTGAAAATAACGGTGAAATAAAGCGTCTCTTTTCATCCAATGATAATATCGTCCTGGTGAAAAAAGTAGAGGACAAGATCCTCCTTAAAATTAATGATTCATATGGCATGAGCTCTTTGGTTTTAACAGATGTGAATTTAGTAAAATTAGAGGTGCTTTATCGGAGTGCTAAATTTTTTGAACTTCCCGTGATTGGCCCCCGCTATGTAGTGATCAGAGAGCAGGGTGAGTTTAAGTTGATAGATTGGAGTCGAAAACCAGAAATGAGCAACCTATCGAGTGCTTTTTTTACCCCGTTCACTTTTATAAAACAAGGAGAGCAAAGAGGTGTGGCCCTTGAGGAGGGTTTAAAGGTGTTCACAAACACATCGTTTGATCTTGAGGCACTAATAAAGCAAAACAAGACGGCGAGCACGCCAATTGCCGTGAATGAATTTCAAGAACAAAAAGCTTCGCCTCATTCTTATACTTCAGATAAGGCAGAAGGTTATCCTCGTTTAGACCATATGATTCCCCACTATTGGTTTTTAGCAACAGGTTCTTCAGATAATTTAGGCAGCATTGGTGCTTTAACGACATTTTCAGATCCGATGGATATTTATACATTGAATGCCACTATCCTTGCTTATCCATCTGCTAGTAAGGTTGGGGGGAGTATTGATTACACTCAAAAGTTAGTTGCGATTAGTGATCTTTGGAATGTGGCCCTCTTCTTAAATCAAGATTACTCCAAAACGAGTTTTGATCCCAAAATCAATACTAGTCGTGATCTTAATGCACGAACTTTTTACAAAGTCCTAAATGGAAGATGGACTTATATTCCTTCTTTGCAATTTGGACATTCGATCACGGATGACTTTATCTCTCGTCGTACCGTCTCTCTTGTCGGATTTAATAACCAAGTAACTTATCAGGCCCTTTCTTTCGATGATATGTTTCAATATTTTAATGGCGAATTTAACTTGTTGGGAAATCAGTCTAGTCGGGGGGCAAGTTATATGGGGACCCAGGTGGTGACTGAGGCCAGTGGGAGATTTGCAAAAACATTTATGGGTTCCTTTCGAGGAAGTTATGAAAAGCTTTTTAAATCAGATTTTATCAGAGGAGTTGTTTACGGTGGCGGGATTGGGGATTTCAGCAAAAAGCGCGTACATGAATTCTATGGTCTTCCTTATAGCAATGCTTATGGAAATAAGATTTACACTGGACGTTTGATGGGAGATTGGGAAATGACAAGCGTCTATCGCGGAAAAAATTTGATTCCATTTTATTTAAAAGAGCTGCATCTTCTTTTTGGTCTTGAATCCCTTTATGCCGATCGAATTATTTTAGATAATAAAGTCTTAAGAGAAAAAGCAATCAATGGTGTATTTATTGGTCCCAGAATGAAAATGAATTTTTTCTATTTTGTTCCGACGAATGTTGATTTTATTTATTCACGTATTGGCGAAAATTCGAAGAAAATTATTCAGCAATTAGATTTTTTATTAACGGCCGATTTTTAAGTGATAATTATTGATCGATAAGTCCCTTTTTTAAAACTCTATAGGTAAGTCCGTAGTAGTCTGCAAAGAGAATTTGATTCAAGGCCGAGATTCCTACCGCCTGAGTCATTCCTCGGTGAGAGTTATAAGTGTTTAGACAAACGATCTTGTTGACTGTCTTGTCTACAAAAATGTCTTTGGGAATTTTTGCCAGCGAGTAAAGGGAGTCGTAGAGGTAGAAGTCCTGCATTTTTGATCCCGTAAGGGCGAGACTTCCTTGTTGCTTTTCGTATTCTTCAGCAATAAGGGCCGCTAGCACCACTTTTTGAATGTCAGGATCACTTAGATCTTCTTGAGTTAAATGATTAAAGTCGACACCTTCGTGAATACCAAGTCCGGTATCAATGATTTTTAGTTGACTAAGAAAGGCCATCGTCTCTTTCTTAAAGCGCTTCAAAAGAGTCTCATCATTGGCATAGTTCTGCAGTTTTTCCAGATCCGAGTTAAAGGTTGGTGATTTTTTTAATTCTTCCAGTTTGATTTTTTCAGCTTTGTTGTTGGTGAACAAAATCATGGCACTTCCAATATAGCCGACAGTGACGAGGCGAGTGAGGAAGTAGTCTTTTAGAATATAAGAAAAACGACTTTCATTGCCCTTTAGAATTTTTGAAAAGAGGGTTCCATAGCTTGCTCTTACGGTGAGGCCTAGGCCAAGACGCCCGAACCATTCGAGGTCTTTATTTTGATTTTTATTATTGTTGGTATAACCCACGACGGTTGCTGCATAGGACATTTTAAGATTGATCCCATTCATTTTGTTGTTTGCCAGTTGTTTGAAACCATTATTGTTTGGAGAGAGGCAAAGACGAGAAAGTCGATCAAAGCGCTCGCGATGGTAGATGGTATTGCTTAGGCCATAACGAGTCAGATCAATTTGATCCCCAATTGGCGTGGTAATGAGCCGCTCTTTAGGGGGAGGAAGGAGGAAGGGCCGAAGGAGATCGTGACAAACCTCCGCTTTAAGCAGGGATGGAGCGAGGAGAAATAAAAGAGAAATACACATTGATCTCATAGCGAAATGATAACAAAAAAAAAGATGGCATATTTAAGAATGAGTAAGAAATCTGAAATATTTACCGTGTGTCTAAACTTTTCACTTGAGTCATTAAGGCAAGGGATTGACTCATCTAAACAGTCAATTCCCCTATGGTATGTTCGCCAAGAGTCTGCTACACTGTGATATCTCATTACGGGGGTGCACCGGTTTCGACAGGGAGTACTGACGTTTTGTGGGCGTGTCCAGGTTGATCGGCATGGTCCTGGTAAAAAGTCGATCAAAATTTAAATGCTGAATCTAACGATTACGCATACGCAATGGCTGCTTAATTTAATTAAGCCCGTTCGTTGAGGTGGTTACGGCCGATAACAAAGCCCGTGGCAAATATGGTGTTGGAGCATGTAAAACTTCAATCGTTGAGTCGCCGGGAAGCCAACGCTAAAAATCACCGGGCTGGTTCCTGAAGACAAGCAGGGATAGTCTTCGTTCTGAGACGATAATTCAGAACTACACACGTAGTCCGCTTTACTGATGATTCTTTGGACGTGGGTTCGATTCCCACCACCTCCACCAAATCTTACGCTGGACGAACCATCGTCCATTAAAAAGCCGCCTAGATAGGTACCTATCTCAGCGGCTTTTTTAATTTCTGCCATCTTTTCACCACAATCAGCTCCACCAAATGAAGCTTCTAATGGCCGACCAAGTTTACGAAAAGGGAGGACAACTCCTGATTGACCCTTATGGGCCTCTCTGACTGCCTCTGATTGGCGCTCTGATCCCCAAAAATCCACCATAATGACATTTTCGGGATTCAAATGAATGGTCTTAACAATATTTCTCAAAATCTCACGCTTCTTGGCCAGATTGGCCTTTCTAAAACGCTCACTTCTGAGCAAATCAATTCCACCCAACAAATAATCAACGTCAATTTCTCGCTCTTGATCTGAATCTAGCTTTTGCTTAAGAGACTCAGTTTCTTCTTTTAAAAGTGACAATTTCTTTTCAGAATCTTCCAGTTTGCTAATCAAACTATTCAGTCTGGCCGCATTTGAATTGGTGGCCATGATCGTAACAAGTTGATCAATTTCAGCTTGAGTTTTTTCAAGCTCTTTTTCTTTCATTTTAACCAGTGATTGATTCACTTTAGGACGAGAATTATTCATGTCCTTTAAAGTCTCAACAAAATGCTCTTTCATTGCTTGGTTATTTAAAAATGAAAAGGCCTGCTTTTTGATAAGCGACTCTAGCTCAACAGCAGGATATCTTTTTATACGGCAAGAGGATGCACCTTTATGGCCATAGTAAAAATGTGTTCCATTTCTACCATTTCCAGACTGCCCAAATAAAGGAGAGCCACATTCATCACAAGTAAGTAGACCTGAGAAAATAAAATCATGCTTTGGAGCTGATTTAACTTGTTTGTTCATATTCAATTTGTCTTGCGTCTGATTGAATAGTTCTTCTGAAATAATTGGCTCCCATGAAGCATCGACAAGCATATATTGTTCTTCAGACTTTAGAAGATCAGTAGATGCATCTTTATTATTCTTATTGATTTCTCTTTTTCCCATATAAGCAGGAT
>JAGOVS010000243.1 GCA_018060625.1 Bacteriovorax sp.
GAAGTGGAATTCCACCCTTTTTTTTAAGATATCCATCTACATCCCACAAAATATCGTGAGGTCGGTTGATATTATCTCCGTTAAAATCTATACTGTTGTAATTATTTTTTGCGACAACTTGAATAGGAGCATTTATTCGTACTTTTTTGACAATAAAATTTAAAAATCATCAATTGATAATTAGTTGTTTTTAATGAAAGTTTTTCTTACTGGCTCTCTCATTATAACATGTTTTTAAGGTATAATTACTTAGTGGACTGTAAAAAAATAGCGGCCTCTGCTCAAAGGTGAGAGTCGACGAACGCCGGGGGTAAGGAGAAGATGGATGCCTATCCTATCATCAACAGCTGTAACGGCCACTTGGATTAAACGAAGCCCAAAAGATCCAAGCAGAAACGCCACAATGATGAGATGAGCACATCACGATAGCAGAGATAAAAAAGTGAGATCCCGTCACCGCAGGTCGGAAGGGAATAATAATTTCTCTGCGTTTCTTTTTTTAGATGAAGTCATTTTTATTGGCGTTTCAATTTCTGTATTTTTTATTACGAATAAAATTTCCTTTACTCCTTTTACTTACGTTCTTGCCCTGAATACGAGTATCGGGTCTTTCTTGAAAAATCCTGAGTGAAATATTCGGAAACTTGTAAAATCAAACGTTTATTTTCCAAAGCTAAATTTAGGGTCTGCCAAAAAAAATTGCCTCTTTTGTATTAAAGAACATTTGGCCTTACTCGATAAGTGCATATGATGAGAGCGCTCTTAATTTTACTAGTACTCGGTCTTGCCTCAGCTTATTATTTTACAAATAAGTCGAGTCTTGATTTAGAGGAGTCGATGGACAATAACAATCAAGAGTCCCAAGAATTAATTAAAGATAAAAATCTTCATCAGGCCTTTGAAAAAATTCTCGAAAATAAAACCAACAAAAATCGATCTCCTACTTCGATAACAGCAGTTAAAGGAGATGGCCTTCAAGAAGATAAATATAGTGAAGAGAGCTTTGAAGAAGACGAGTTCATGAGTCATGCATCTGACCCTGAACAGACATTTTTAACTTCAGGTGACTATACTGATAAATTTACAAATGAAATGTCTTCAGATGAAAAAATAGAGGCCATAAAAGCTTTGAGTGTAGAAATTAGCAATGATCATGAAACACTCAAAGGTTTAAAAGAGCTGGGAGAAGATGATAAAACTATTAATACTTTTCAAGAAAGAATTATGCAAAAAGAATATCAACTAAAATACCTCTCAACACTTATGACAGAATAAAAAGGAGTTTACTTTGAGTCGCGGTTATAACAGAAAAATTATCCTTATCAATAAATCCTTTCAATTATCCATCATGGGCTGGTTTGCCCTCCTCTCTATTGCTTTAGTCACCGTTTTTTATATCTCAGTCTGGTCTTTTTTTAACAGTTTCATTCGTGAAGCGACGGCGGCCGGTCTACCTCCAGAGCATGTTTTTTTCACATTCATGGCCGAGCAACAAAGTGTCATGAATAAAACGTTTATTCTTGCCTCACTTGTTTCTACCTTCATTATTTTTGTTGGCGGTCTCTTTTTATCCCATAAAGTGGCAGGTCCACTCTATCGGGGGTACGGCAACGATTCGTGCGAAAATGTATCATAGCGGACTACTGCGTTAGCGTTTGCGTCTAGGTCACCTGCCAATATCTGATATTTTTTACCAATCACCGAGGTCTAAAAACGTTCGTTTTTTTTACTTTTTTCCCGTAGCTCATTTTTGTTGAAATAGGGCCATTCTAGCTATAAATAAACTCGGTTCCAAAACAAGTTTTAAAAAGCTAATACTCTGACGAGTTTATCGTCATTTAAACGGAAGCCCATATGCTTATAGGATACGCTCGCATTTCTACTGCCGATCAGAATTTAAATCTTCAGGAAGACGCGCTAAAGAGCGCCGGGTGCGATCGAGTTTTCAGTGATACCGCCAGTGGTGCTACTGTTGAACGAGTTGGCCTCAAGGCCGCGCTTGAATTTCTGCGTGAAGGTGATGTTCTTGTTGTCTGGAGACTTGATCGCCTCGGTCGCTCTCTTCAGAATTTACTTGAAACCGTAGCTACGCTTGATACTCGCAAGATAGGATTTAAAAGCTTATCTGAATCACTCGACACTACAAGCAGTGGTGGAAAATTTTTCTTTCAGGTGTTTGGTGCTCTTTCAGAATTTGAAAGAAATTTGATTCGAGAAAGAACACATGCTGGCCTGAAAGCAGCGAGGGCCCGCGGTCGACTTGGCGGCAGACCCAAGGCGCTTGATACACAAAAAGCAGAACTTGCTCAACGGCTTTATAATGAACGCGTCCACACCGTGAAAGAAATTGCCAGCATGGTTGGTATTTCAAAACCAGGACTTTATCATTACTTAAAAGGACGACATAAAAAAGTAGAGGCCAATACTGCTGCTCCGGCAGAGGTAAGTCTTGGCTGATCTTCACGAAACCGCTTACCCAAGACTTAAAGCACACTACAAACCACAAGAGTTTGCAGAATTCTTTCGCCCCTCAACTGAAGAAATTAAATTTTGTGAATCTGTTGCTCGTGGCGATCAAACTAAAATATTTTTTATGATCACACTCAAGTGCTTTCAACGACTCGGTTATTTTATTTTTCTTTTAGAAACCCCAAGCGAGATCATTGAGTATTTTTGCGAAAATTTTAAAATAAAACTTAGTCAGGCTTCTCTTGGCGAATATGATAAAGGGCCAAGTCGACGAAGACATCTTTCTCTGATTCGCGAGTATTGCGGAATTTCTGCTCAACCAAACCAGACCCGTAAAGCTCTTGCTCAAGCGGTTGTTAATGGAGCACAAACAAAAGAAGATGTAGCAGATATTATCAACGTCGCAATTGAAGAATTAGTTCGGCAGCGATTTGAACTGCCAGCTTTTGGCACCATCCACAGGGCCGCAAAATCTGCTCGTGGAACTGTTAACCGTGGCTACTATCGACAAATAGCCGGCTCCATGACCTTAGAGCAAGCGGCAGTCATTGATAATCTTTTTAAAGTAGAAAGTCAGGATTATAAAAGTCCATGGGACAATTTAAAAAGTGAACCTGGAAAACCATCCAGAACACATTTCCATGAGCTATTGGGCCATCTAGAAGATCTCTCTAGTTTTCCATTCCATAGTTCAGAACTTTTTATAAATATTCCAGGAGGGTCTAGGACCAATTAGACTAATGTTTTAAAAACTAATTCGAAACCGGGGACGCCCTTTTTAAGACAAGGACGGGCTATCGCCCACTTTGATACTTCTTTTTTGGTTTTTAAACGAAAAAATATCGTTGTGAAATATACTCTTCTTAAATAAAAAGTTGTTTTACTATCTTACAGAGACGTTTTCCTAAACGTTCATCTGAAAATTTACTTTCTTTAAACTCATCGTCAATCCATGACATTGATGCCGTGCTTGTTGTTTAAGGACAAAGCATAACA
>JAGOVS010000244.1 GCA_018060625.1 Bacteriovorax sp.
ACGTGATTATTTTAGAGATATTGTTCATACAATTCATGAGAAAAGATCTATTTTTACTCCAAATGAATATTCAAGATTAAAATCAGAAATAATTGCCTAGTTCTGCGGGGCAAGTCGACGATTTACCTTGGGTTAAGACTGCTTCCGAAATCAGCAGCTTCAATTGTTCCACTGGTTTTTGATCAAAGAAGGACTGTCTCATACAAAAAGAAAGAATTTTTCGACTGTATTTTAATAGATGATGACCAACTTATTAGATTAATTTGGGAAAGAGCTGCTTTAAAGAAAAATAAAAGCTTCCTCGCTTTTTCTCATCCGGATGATTTCTTTAAAGAGATTCATCGCTTTGATTTAGATTCATGCCTGTACTTTGATTCAGAGTTGGGTAATGAAATTAAGGGAGAAGAAGTCTCCAAAAGGGCCTATTTTGAATTTGGATTTAAAAATATTTATTTGTGCACAGGACACTCACCTGATTATTTTACAAATGTCGCTCATCTGAAAAAGGTTATTGGAAAAGATCCTGAGTTTTAATTATATTTAGCTTTGAGCAAGATTACTTGTCATTTGTCGAGTCTCGTTTTACGAGGACGATTGGGATCTTGTAATGATCTCATGTGGAGAAATAGATTTATCTGACGCCCTTTTTATTAATCATTAGAAAGAACTTTGCGAAGTCTCTCTCGCTCATCATCTGTATAAGCATCATCAGGCTGTTTATTTTCTTTTTGAATTTTCTTAGCAACACCAGACATTTTAGTTTTCACTTCATCTTTTTCAAAAGGCTCGGAGTTTGAGTAAAGTTTTTTTGAATATCGCTTTGTCGTCGTTAGCTTCTGTTTGGTTGTCGAAAGGGCCTTGTTTGCATAGGGAGTGACCATGCCATATAATTTATCAAAAAGCTGATTGCCGTCCCCTATAGGTATACAAAGAATAGCAAAGCTTAAAGTGAAATAAAAAACGAAGCGTATAATAAACATAAAATCCCTCAGCGATCTTTTTCTACAAGTTTTTCAATCTTTTCAACGGCCTTGATTAAATCCTCACGTTCAAACGGTTTTTGTAAGAAATCTATGGCCCCATTAGAGATGGATTCAATAACAATACTTTCAATATTTAAAGAAGACATCATAATGATAAAGCGCTCTCCTGCTTGTTTTTCTTGGAAGTGCTTGGTTAACTCCAATCCAGATATTTCTGGCATCACAATATCGATAAAGATCAAGTTAGCCTTTGACCCGTGGGCGATTTGAATAGCATCTTCTGCAGAGGCAGCCAGACCCACTACGTTGAATCCTTCGTTTGTTAGAATGTCAGACATGGATCGTCGGTTAAAGGCAGAGTCATCAACGATAAGTATTCTGAGAATGTCGTGATTGCGAGGTGGTTTCATAAAGGTTTTCCAGTAAAAAAATCTTACCTCTATCATACCAAGAAATGGAGTTTATCAAAAAAAAAACCAACAATACTGTTGGTTTCTTTTTATAGCAGACAAAATTGTTCAGATACTATGCCGCTGCAGGTGGCACAGTTTCCTTTGATCGCGAGTAATTTTTCTTCTTCTTTTTCTCTTTCCATCCAATTAATGCAACTTCTAGAACTTCATCAATTGTCTTAACAGGGACAAAGGTCAACTTGGCACGGTATTCTTCTGGAATATCTTCAAGATCCTTTTTATTTTTCCATGGAATGATAATTGTTTTGATATTCATTCTCATAGCAGCGAGGGCCTTTTCTTTTAAGCCACCGATAGGTAAGACTTTTCCAGTTAATGTAATTTCACCAGTCATTGCGACATCACGACTGATTGGAGTATTTGTTAGAAGGGATACGAGAGTTGTTGCTAGGGTAATACCAGCACTCGGTCCATCCTTGGGAGTAGCTCCAGCAGGCAGATGAATATGAATCTCATTTTTCTCAAAAACCTCATCGTCTATATTGAGATCCATTGCCTGACTTCTAATATAACCAATGGCAGTTTGAGCAGATTCTTTCATAACGTCACCTAATTGACCGGTAAGAGTTAAGCCTCTTCCTTTCATTTTAGTGGCTTCAATATAAAGAACTTCTCCACCATGTGAGGTCCAGGCAAGGCCAGTGGCCACACCAACTTCATCAGTTTCTTTTTCATCGTCTTTTGTGTATACAGGGGGCCCTAAAAGTTTGAAGACAGTCTCGCTCATAATATGAGTTTTTTCAGCTTCTCCTTTAGCTATTTTTGTTGCCACTTTTCTGCAGATTGCACCGATTTTTCGCTCTAAATTTCTTAGTCCAGCCTCTGCGGTATAGTGCTTAATAACACTTACGACTCCATCATCGCTAAAAACAATGTGTTTATCGTTAATTCCATTTTCATCCATTTGCTTAGGTATGATGTATTTTTTGGAAATGGCGACTTTTTCTTCTTGGGTATATCCCGAAAGATTTATAATCTCCATTCGATCTCTGAGTGGTGCAGGGATTTGATCTAAGACGTTTGAAGTTGCAATAAACATAACGTTTGAGAGATCAAAAGGTATATTAAGATAGTGATCACGGAAATTGCAGTTTTGCTCAGGATCTAATACTTCTAAAAGGGCCGAAGATGGATCCCCTTTAAAGTCTCCACCCATCTTATCAACTTCATCAAGAAGAATTACGGGATTATTGGTCTTGGCCTGTTTTAAGGCCTGTATAAAACGTCCCGGCATTGCACCAACGTACGTTCTTCTGTGTCCTCTAATCTCAGCTTCATCTTTCACACCACCAAGAGAGATGCGTATAAATTCTCTACCACAAGCTTTTGCGATTGATTTTCCAAGCGATGTTTTCCCGACTCCTGGTGGGCCAGAGAAGCATAGGATTGGCCCTTTCATGCCTGGCCCCTTAAGCTGTCTAACTGCTAGAAATTCTAATATTCTTTCTTTGACTTTAGAGAGGTCAAAATGGTCTTCGTCTAAAATTTCAAGAGCAAGGTCTAGATCAATCTTTTCTTCACTTGATTTACTCCAAGGAAGATCACACATCCACTCAAGGTAGGTTCTTAAGATAGAAGCTTCGGATGAATCAGGATGCATTTTTTCAAGACGGGCAATTTGTTTAAGTGATTCTTTTTCAGCCTCTTCACTCATTTTTGCTTTTTTAATTTTTTCTTTCATTTCCGCAAATTCATCTTCTACTTCTTTTTGACCTTCATCGCCTAATTCAGTTTTAATAGCCTTGATTTGCTCACGGAGGAAATATTCCTTTTGTGTTTTTGAAATTTCTTCTTTTGCAGAACTCTTAATTTTGTTTTGCATTGCCAGAATTTCAAGCTCGCGTGACAAAATATCATTAATTCGGTGTAAGCGCTCCATTGGATCAAGGATTTCAAGAAGGGCCTGAGCATCTGTGACATGAAGATTCAAATTAAAAGAGACGAGGTCTCCCATTCTTCCTGGATCTTTAATGTCCTCTAAGGCCATAAGAATATCAGGAGAAAT
>JAGOVS010000245.1 GCA_018060625.1 Bacteriovorax sp.
TGTACAAGGTAAATGATCAGCGGCATGAGAAACTTGATAGACTGTGGAAAAATAATGTAATAGAAGAAACAATTAACGAGTTAGTTCACTGACGCAATTGCTCGGACAGAAAAAAACGGACGCTACCTAAAGCATTGGTGATATTATAAGAGCTATCATCCATTTCACCGTGAGTATTAAATTCAAATGGTGAATTTAGTGCCCCTCCAAGAATTCGGGCCTTCTGAGATGAGGGAAAATTAATAAAAGCAGCTAAATTAAGAATGGGTCTAGGACCAATTAGACTAATGTTTTAAAAACTAATTCGAAACCGGGGACGCCCTTTTTAAGACAAGGACGGGCTATCGCCCACTTTGATACTTCTTTTTTGGTTTTTAAACGAAAAAATATCGTTGTGAAATATACTCTTCTTAAATAAGTATTTTCTAAGTTCACTATTCCATGTGTACTTACCTGTGAATTTTGCAATAGCATTCTCGAGCTTTATGGTTTTACCATTGGAACTCTGAGACACTTGATGCTCTTCAGAATTCGCATCAAATGACAACATTCCTATGAAAACCAAAAGAGTTACAGTGGTAAGCGGTAATAGTATTAAGCGATCCATCTTTAACAAACTCAACTGCTCTTTAAGTCTCATTTTTATATCCCCTTGAAAAAATGCTGTAAGAAAAAATATCGAAATAGAAATACCAAATTATTAATTGGTTTGAACGAACACCTTCAACTGCTCAATTCGTTGTTTGGTTAGCCAGGTCTTCCAAACTTCAGGAGAGGTGCTTGGATACCTTAGGCCTGCAAATTTAACCCAGGCATCTCGATACTTAAACCACTTTGGTTGAGTGGTTTCGACAGCTCCTTTAGTGAAGCCATCGCCTTCTTGCTTCATGATTTTGGAATAAATGTCGTTCAAATCTTTGTCCGAACGAGCAAAATCTGATTCCTTGGGGAGGTGTCCTTCTTCAAAAGACTTGAGCGACTTTACGAGCTCTTCTTTGAGTTTAGCCTCCTCTTCGATCGCAATCTCAATTCTGGCCGATCCTCTCGTGTTTAGTTCGGAGCCTGCGCGCTCGGAGAAGAACTCATTGGCAATCTCTCTCAATAAGTGAATGGAGGCTTTCTCAGGCCCTGTCAACTTCGGGATTAAGCTAGCTACTTCAGCATCGCGTTTTTTGGAAGCTATCTCTTCTGCTCGAGCAGCACAGATGCCACCATTCATCCCGCTGGTAATGTGATCGCAAAACTTAAATTCGACTTGCAACCGATCTTGATCCTTTGTGGAATAAAGAGTTTCAACTATGCCCTCGAGTTCATCAGGAACACTACTTGCGTGACAGACGAGCGCAATTGCAAGTTTCGCATTCCTCTTCACGCCCCAGCCATTTGCATAAATCTCGGCGATATCATTTTTGACCCAGCCATTTGCATAAATCTCGGCCATGTTGTTTTTGACAACATCAACATCATCATTAGACAAAAGACATTTACGGTACTCATTCCAATTCGGAGGGGTGCCAGTTTTCAGATACAAACAATCGGTATTAGATTCTTTGAAGGATTTCTTTTCCTCCGCCGATGGTAAGTCAGATGTTGAAATGACAGAGGCACCAGCTTCATAACAGCGATCAATAATCTCAATTTTTTTTGATGAAATTGGACCATCCTGATTAGGAAAGAGCTTTCTAGCGAGATCGGCAAACTTTTTGGCCTTTGCAACGTCGGCCGAAGCTCCAGCTCGAAACAAAAGTTTCTCAAAGACAAATTCAAAGGCTTCAAAATGGCCTCTTTCAGCAGCTTTCTCGTAGTAGACGATCGGCTTTTCCTTGCCGAGTCCGGAGTCACCTAACCAGAACCAAGCCTCGCCGAGACCCTGGTTCGCGGCTTGTTGAATCCAATGGGCCGCCTCTTCACGCGATTTACCTTCAATCGCCTTTCCATATTCCAGCTGGGCCTTAGCATCGCCCTTTTCTGCTTTAGCTTTTAAGGCGGAGAGCCCTTGGTGAGCAGGCCTCACGTTCTTTCTCTTTTGAGCAGACTGAGCATAGTTAGAAAGAGTGGAAGTTACGACCAGTGCGGTGATGATAAAAAATTTCTTCATAGTTTAAGTCTATCTATTGAGGGATATCTGTCAATCATGTTTATAAATTGATTAAAAAAGGACTTAATCTGTTCGTTCAACTTTCAGCAGAGAAGAGCGCTTATCATTATTTTATACTTGAAGGAATTCTAGAATTTTTTTCTATAAAATATTTAAACTCTGAGTAGTATTTTTCATTTGGGATATGATCCAAGGCTTTTTTTCCCTTTTTGTCAGCAATGTCAAACGTTGCACCAGCTTCTTTTAAGGTCACTGCAGCTGGAAGACATCCTGATTTAACTGCAACAATCAGTGGAGTCTCGCCTTTATCATTTAATGAATTAACATCGCTTCCTTCTTTTATTAATAAATCCAACATATGAGACTTACAATAATAGGTCGCTAAATGAATTGGGTAATAACCAGCTTCTTTATTAAACTCATTCCGGGTCTAGGACCAATTAGACTAATGTTTTAAAAACTAATTCGAAACCGGGGACGCCCTTTTTAAGACAAGGACGGGCTATCGCCCACTTTGATACTTCTTTTTTGGTTTTTAAACGAAAAAATATCGTTGTGAAATATACTCTTCTTAAATAAGGTCGAATTAACGGCATACTTTTTTCAAACTGGAAATTCGGGCTCCCCCCCCTAGGAAAAATGAGGCCTGACGGCTACTTCTATTAGATTTTTTTTAACCAATATTGGGGTCTGAAAATTGGTCTTCCTTATATAAGAATTATAAATTTCCATTGTAGAGTAAGCTGAATCAGCGACAAAATATTTTTTAATATCTTCTGGAATCTTTGAAAAAGTTTCGTGAATAAGTTCTGTGGCATCAACGCAGGAGTGAGTGTTTCCGCTACGAAGTTTAAACCCATAACAAATGCCCTTGTCGTCGAAGAGATTTTGAGAATTTAAGCAAAGAAATTTTTTATATCCGTAAGAAACACCTTCGGATTTTAGTCCGTATTGCTGATGATCGCTGGAATCCATTTTAAAAATAATTTGATAGCATTTCGGTTCTAAGGATAGACGAATTTTCAATGCAAGAAGAGGCAACAAATTTCTAATTTTCTCAATTTTACGTGGATGAAAGCTTCTTAGGGGTATAGGTCGAATTAACGGCATACTTTTTTCAAACTGGAAATTCGGGCCCCCCCCCTAGGAAAAATGAGGCCTGACGGCTACTTCTATTAGATTTTTTTTAACCAATATTGGGGTCTGAAAATTGGTCTTCCTTATATAAGAGCAAGTTATGCATGTGATGGTTACGCCATTAAGTATAGTACTACTCGTGGAAGTGTCATTTTTCCTTACAGGAAAAATGGGATTACAGGTTATGCTGAAATTTTTGATACACCTTAAAAGGAGCT
>JAGOVS010000246.1 GCA_018060625.1 Bacteriovorax sp.
CTCCAGCGCTTTGCAAATTCTTCCCCACCATTTAAAAAAGGCTCTGGAAAGCCTCCTACTTTTAATAAACGATCTAAGCAATCTTTTGGCGACATTTGTCCCTTAAGTTCTGAAACACTAAGGGATGTAAGCGGAAACTAAAATGCCTTCCGGCCAAAGAATCGCCTCCTTTTCGATAAATATCCATTTTAGCTGAGCCTGTCACGAGTAGTCTTGGCCTGACTCCTTCAACATCATAAATCCCTTTGATCCAAGATTTCCATTTAGGTTTTTTATGAATCTCATCCAGAACAACAAGATCAGTTGATCGCTTCCACGATTTTTCCAAAATAACTTTTCGGTCATCTGAATGATCAAAATTTAAATATTCACATTCTTGGAAAAGCTGTTTTGAAAGGGTCGTTTTTCCCACTTGGCGAGGGCCAGAAAGAAGTACGATTTTTGAATCTAAATCTGTTTTTATAGTCTCTTCGATAGATCTCTTCATATATCTTATCCTTGCACACAACTGCAAAAAAGTCATGACTATTTTGCAGTTGGCTGCATAGGCACATAAGTACTTGAAATCAATACAACTATTTACTCAGTTTGCTTTCTTCTTTCTCGCACCTGCTTTATTAAAAACGCGTTTTGATTCCTCTTTGTGATGCAGTTTGCGCGAAAAACGATGGGCCTCATCACGCATTTGGACAATGATCTTAAAAAGGGAGCGATTTTGATTGAGCCTATAGGGATTCGTCCTTCCCGGAATCACTAATCGCTCTTCACTTCGTTTAATATCTTCATTTTGAAACCCATTTTTAGTACGCACCACTTTTGATTTTGCAATACCAATAACAGGAATTTGAATATTCAATTCTTTTAAAACCTCTTTAAAAATATTTACCTGCCCAAGGCCTCCATCAACAATAAAAACATCTGGCAAATTTCCGTTATCAGATCGACGAGTGATGAGTTCTTGCATCATCGCAAAGTCATTATTGCCCTCTGGCCGCTCCTGTAAATGATAATAGCGATATTTTTTCTTATCTGGTTTTCCATCATGAAAAACAATTTGCGATGCCGTTGGACTCGTCCCTTGAAAGATGGCCACGTCAAAACACTCTAGCACTACTGGCCGCTCCCTCAGACCCAATAAATCTTTGAGCTTGTTTAATCCCACGTAGACGCTATCCTCGTGTAACATGCGCACACGCTGTTGTTCAAAAGCATGATCGCGAGTGAGGTTTAATAAAGAGTCATATTGTTTTTGAGGGGGTCTCACTCGAACATTCTCTATCAATGTCCCCATTGCTTTTTCTAGTAAATCATTAGACTCGTCCGACATTTGTGTGACAATCAAAAGGGGAAGAGAATCATAAGTTGAAGAATAGTATTGGAATAAAAAATTATTCACCACTTCTTCAGCCTCATCTAAAATTTCTAAATTAGAAAAACTAAAGTTTTTATGCCCCAGTAGAACTCCATTTCTCATCATATAGATGGAGAGATCGACCTCTATTTCACCTTGATAAAAGGCCACAATATCGATATCGCGCGCGCTATCTAATTCTGCATTGGCCTGTTTAAAATTATTAGCAAAGTCGGAAAGAATAACGAGATGGTCCCTGGTCTGTGCGGCCTTTTCAAATTCTTCCAAGCAGGCCGCTTCATGCATTTTTTTCTCTAACTCTCTCAGGGCCTTAGATCCATTTCCCGAAAACATATCGCGAGCAAGATTAAGGTCTCGTGAATAATCTTCCTCTGATATTTTCCCTACACAGGGAGCGCTACATTGCTTCATTTGAAATAGTAAGCATGGCTCTTTTCGCGATTTAAAATCATTTAGTTTACAATCGCGCAGGGAAAAGCTTTTGGTAAGTATACTCATCACTTCCCAAATATTACTTCCTGTCACAAATGGCCCATAGACATCAATTCCCTTTCCTCTTTTCACTCGACGGATAAATTCTAATCGCGGGAATGCTTCATTATTATTGATGACCACGTAGGGATACGACTTATCGTCTTTAAGGCGAATATTGTATTTGGGGGTATGTTTTTTAATGAGATTATTTTCAAGAATAAAACTCTCGGCATCGTTTTCCGTGATAATGAAATCAAAATCGATGATATGACTGACAAGAATTTCTGTTTTAGCTCCCTTGGGCGATTGATTAAAATAAGAACTGACTCTCAATCGAAGATTTTTAGCTTTTCCTACATAGATAATTTGATCGTGCTTGTTTTTCATCAAATAACAGCCAGGTTTAGACGGAAGAAGACGGGCCTTTTCCTCACATTTCACTGTCATTATTGAGCGCTTTTCGCTCGTTAGAATTTGATTATCCTTTACAGAATCATTCACTTTTTATACTCTTGTAAGAATCTCTATGAAACCCCTATCCAAAGGTTCCCAAATGGCCGAATTAAGCGTCGGAAAAGAAGTTCTCTCTCTTTGCTCAAAATGCAAGTTAACTCTAGCACATATCATCGTAACGATGAAAGACGCAAAATCCCCTGACAAAGTTCAGTGCAAAACATGCAAGGCAACCCACTCTTTTAAAGATCCAAGTTCAGCAAAAGCTAAAACATCTGTCAATAAAGTGATTAAAACGGCTAAATCAGCAAGAGCTGGAAAGTCAAGAAAGCCAACTGAAAGTGTTGGTGAGCTCTGGAATAAGGCCATCAATAAGAACACGGCCCAAACAAAATCATACTCAATAAAAGAATCTTTTCTCACTGGAGATGTCATTGATCACCCCACTTTTGGTCAGGGTGTCGTAGAGAAACTTATCGACAATAACAAGATCGAAGTTCTCTTCCAAGATGATTATAGAACACTGATGCATAAGAAATAAAAAAGGGAGCTTTAAGCTCCCTTTTTTTATCTCATTTTTTCTTCAAAATTCTCTTACATGCCTAGCGCAAAAGAAACTCCTGCATTAATCCCAAATTGTCCGCCTAAGTTCCCTGCCGCATACGGCGCTCCACCATAATATCCAGCTCCACCTCTGCCGTAGAGGTCTGCACCAGCGTTTGCATAGTTTTGATAAAGGGCCGAATTCGCCATCTGATTAACTGAAGCATTTCCTTGCATACGAGAGTAACCAGCGGCCGCTTGACCTTGCATGGCCATTTGCGCCTGCATTTGTTGTTGCTGTTGATTATAATAATCCTGTCCCATCCCAGGAACGCCGTATCCGTTAGCACCATTGGGACCGCCAGTTGCTCCCCAATAACCACCATTGTTTGGGTAACCAGGGCCAACTGAAACTCCAAGGCCACCATTGATCATGCCCGGCCCATAGGGATTGAAACCCCCGCCGCCGTTAGCGTAAGGATTAAATCCGCCTGTTCCGTAAGGATTAATTCCACCGCCACCATTGCCGTTAGCGTATGGGTTAAAGCCACCTGTTCCGTAAGGATTGATTCCACCACCACCATTGCCGTTAGCGTATGGATTAAAGCC
>JAGOVS010000247.1 GCA_018060625.1 Bacteriovorax sp.
CGTTCTATAACGACTTTATGATTTATGAATACGACGACTCCATTAATTTTCTAAAAAGCACGCTTCAAAAAAAGGCGAAGCTCAATTCGAGTTATTCCCTAAGGGCCTTTGCTAAAAAACTAGGTCTTTCCCCGGGAGGACTTTCACTTATTTTAAATAAGAAAAAAAAGCTCTCAGTTGAAAGGGCCTATGAAGTGGCCATGGGTCTTGAACTTAAAAAAGAAGAGGCCGAGTATTTTATGGCCCTTATTCAATTAGAGGCAGCGAAATCCAGCGCACTTCGTATGCAGTACTTAGAACGATTGAAATCCCTCAACCCCCATTTTAACGAGGGATCGATTTTTAAACAGTCGCTCCTTACCCTTGAACATTTTAAGCTTATTTCGGAGTGGTATGGGCTAGCTATTTTAGAGCTCATCACTGAATTAAAAGGAAATTGGGATGCTAAAAGCATTGCTAAAAAAATGGGGCTTACAAAAATTGAAGTTGAAGTCGTGCTCGAGCGACTTTTAAAACTAGAGTTGATTAAAGAAAAAGATGTTGGGGGATACGAGCGAGTAGTGGAAACACTGCTAGTTGAATCCCCTCTGGCAAATGATGCTTTAAGAAGTTATTACGAAGGCGTTCATGAAGAATCAAAAAAAAGCATTAGAGCACAGTCACCAGCAGAGAAAGTCATCGGAGCGCAAGTTTTTGCTTTTGATGTCTCTCAATTAGAAGAAGTTCGAAAATTAACAAATGATTATTTAGACCAGCTTAATGACCTCGCGGCCAGAGGAAACAATAAGACTGAAGTCTATCAGGCCATTGCCAATGTATTTAAAATAACTAAACAGGAGTCTATGTGAAAAAAATGATAGCGCTAACAATTGGGACAATCTTGTCACTTAATCTCTACGCCGCCAATCACTCGGTGGGATCGGGAACAAGAGGAGGAGGGCATGTCGTTGACATCGATTCAACTCCCTATTTAATGGACCTTGTAAGCAATTCGGTTTGCGATTGGAAGAACGGAGCAGATCTTTTGGAAGAACTGCCTTACTTAAAAACAACAATCAATAAGCTCTCTGCCCTTGATTGGTATTTTGCGGCAGACTTAAAAAAAGAAATTGAGTTTATTAATTTCTGTTTTACCGGCCCTCTTTATCGCGTCCCTACAAATGATTGGGGAACTGTCGTTCGTCCGACAACGGAGAAAGTTCAGCAAGCGGGTTATAGGCTCTATGGAAGTGCTTATATTGATCGCGATATCTATGCAAAAATGAATGAGCGAAATGAATCTATGCTTATTTTGCATGAAGTGATGCACTCGTATTTTGATATGGATACATTAGATCGCCCACTCAAGTTAAGAAGTATGATCAAGGTTCTTGATCAGGTTGGACAAGGGAGTCTGCGCTTACGTGAAAAGCTTCATTACAATATGGAAATGAATGAGGTGATGTTTCCTACCTTGGTTCGCTTTTTAGATCCCAAGAAAAATGTCGTTTTATTTCTTACGGGGAATATTGATGATCAGATTAGGGCCATTAAAGAAGTAAAGAAGCCTGAGGACTTAATTGATTTAAGTAATGATCAAGTGAATTCTTTGGTGAGCTGGGATCGCGAGCGAGTCTCTAGCATGGACGCAAGGATGAGTCTTCTGATTGAGGCCTTATCAGTTATGATGATTGAATCTAACGTAAATGAATTAAAAGAGCTCTTGGATAATAAAGAATACAAAGAGATCAATCCGGTTGGAATTGCCCTCAGAAGTTTTGGATTAATGAGCAATGAGAAAAAAGAGGTCATTTTAAAAAGCGCTTATTTTGGCAATATTCTTAAGCATGAACTTGAGAAAATAAGGGACGCTAAAATAAGAATTTCTGAATATCTATTGATGGCCTCACCTGAATTGCAGATTATCAGTGAACCCAAAGGTCAAAATCAGACCAATAAAGATCTGCCCCTTGTTAGTTTAAGGCCACAAGGAAAACTTTCAAGCTCTCTCATGTGGATTGTTGAAGTGATCATTTTTCTTAAACAGAATAATCAATTAGAGCTTATGAATAAAGAAGATCTTAGCAAAGTTTTAAAGCTTGAAAATCAAAAACAATTTGTAGAATCCTCTCAAATAAAAATCGAGCGCGAAAAAAATCTTGCTCTTTCGGTTCTTGAGCAACTTTCACTATCGCTGACTGAAAATATTTTAAGTGAAATAAAAAAGAGAGTGGATGAAGAAACATTTAATAAAATTACATTAAGTTTAGGATTATAGGAGAATTTATGAAAACAATATTTTTAAGTACTGTAATGTTGGCGATGTCAGTGGCCAACGCTGGCCCGATGGCCTCTGATACTACCAAAGAAATCAACGCTCAGACGACTATCACAAGAGGGCAGATAGATAATATCTTGGATAAGATGAATCGACAGAATAATCAAAGTGCGTTTAAAGCAAGTGATTATTACGCCCAAACTGGGGCGTTTAAAGAAAATGTTGAGCGTGTTTTAAGAAATTTTGAAGATAAGATAAGTAAAGTTATTTTGCCAAAAGCTGCATTTTGGATGGATCAATATAATTCAATTTATTCATCCAATGAATTTTCAGGAGAACAGAAACGAATGATTTTAAAAGAAAGAAAAAATCATCTTGATAATCAATTTGAAATGCTAAGCAAAGAGTATCAAGAAGCCTTGAAGTCCGTTTATGCCCTTATTCCAGGTACAATGTTTAAAATTACTTTCAAATACTTTCCTGAGACCCTTGAGTATAAAAATGGTACGAGTATTACGGAAAATATAAAAGTAAGGATGATACTTAATGAAGATATGAGTGTAGAAGATAAAATCGTCTTTTTAGATTCAGAAAATACACTAATAGATATAACATTTTCAAATGGAAGGCATCAGGATTTTTCTAACAGTAAACCTGGCATCGTCTTTAAGGATTTCAATCCTAAGTTTTCTAGAAATTATACGAATGTTTCCATAGATTTTAGTAAGATGGAATGGCTTAATAGATATGTTTTTGAAAACATCAAGGATATTTACAAAACACTTTATTATCCTGTGATAAAGGGGAAATGTGAAAGTACTATTTGTGTAGGTCTTAGGTCTGCAGATCTACTAACCCTCATGTCTCTCATTGAAGACCAGATTGATCGAGATATTAATCTCAAACTTTTAGATGGCAATTATCTGAAACTTAAGGGTCTTGATCTTTATGTATTTGATCTTTCAAAAAACCTCTCACGCGTCGATTACCCAGAAGAATTGCCTTTTGATTTATAAGACTCAACAAAGGGCCTCGCATTGATTGCCAGGCCCTTTGTTTTACCCACCACTTCTCTTCGTCTTAAAAAGCAACTTCCCTAAAAACGCTTCTACTTTCTCCCGTTGATCCCCTTGCAGCTCAATTTGTCCTTTGAACTCATTTTTAAAAGTTCCACCTGTGCCACAAT
>JAGOVS010000081.1 GCA_018060625.1 Bacteriovorax sp.
GGCCCATCTAAAACATCAAAGCCCATGGAAAGAAAAATATCTTCAATTTCTTGCTGGATGAGAGTTCGGGGGTGAAGGCCTGCGTGTTTAATGGTCTTCACCTGAATATTTTCAGTTAAACTTGTGTCTATGCGATCTTGGGCCAATTTTTCATTGATCTCTAAAACTTCGATTTTAGAAATCTGCAGATTGGCCTCTTCTTGAATGACATCTTTGAGTTCATTGGCCTTTGGGCCAAATGCTTTTCGCTCTTCAGGATTCATATCCTTTAGCGATTTTAGCATTTCTGAGACGACGCCATTTTTTCCAACATACTCCGCTTTTAAATTGAGAACCTCAGCTTCTTTAGTCAGAAGATTGAGTTTCGTGAGAAATTCTTGTTTTATTTTTTCCAAATCGGCCATGAAATATACCTTTGAAGAGTTTAGATTTTTAGAAGGCGAAATTTTTTCATGGAGAGAGGATTTTGGCAAGGCGTGAAGTGGGGGAAAATAAAAAAGGACAGCCCTTACGTCTGTCCTTTTTTTATCTTTGCTTTTGATTAAAATCAATTTTTTGAGTGCTTTAAGAGTCGACTCTAAACTCGCCTTATGAACAGATCCTCCCGAGGTGTTTGTTCAAACAAATGAATGTCGGTGTTATCAAGAAAATTCATAAAGCTGTCGTTATGGACCCAAATATTCCTCCCAAAAACCTTACCTTCTTTCAATGATTACGCTCACCACATAATCATCGACCCGATCACGTCCTGCAAAGAAGATAGTCTTTTACGTTTCGGCAACTTTATAAACCATAGGCGGTATTTCGCGCCCTTAGGCCAAAAGCTTTGCTCCGCTCCCCTTTCAAAGAGCGTCACCTTTTCGACGGGTTTTTCTCCAGCAGCATGGCCGCTTGGATAGAAAGAAAATACCACAATGCAGCATAGTTGTCAAGTAATAATTACACGATTGATCGCTTCAGGAATCCACGAACCCAGTTAAAGAACTGGATAAAATCAGGGTGAGCATAATCAGGATAGGCCCAAGGAAGTGGCCTAAATGTTTTATTTTCAAACTGCAAATTGAGATCCCCGTAAACGCCTTCTCCAAGATAGAGGCGATGAGAAAAATTTTTTCCGGTCGCCAAGGTGAGATTTTCAAGAGTCAAAAGCCCAATATCTAAATTTAAAATACGCAAGCCTGGGGTTTTGAATAAAGACTTTTCCCATTCATCGGCCCATCGTTTATGAGCGACAAGCTCTTCTCGTCTTGAGGGAATTAGTCCTGTGAGAATGACCCGTGAGAGTTTATTCTCTGGGCCCATTTGTTTAGAATAATATTCTTTCATGGGAAAAAAATCGTGATGAAATTCGACAGCGGGACCAAATCGATCGCACCAATTTTTTTTTATCTCTAAAAAAGAAATGTGTTCACTATTAAAAAGTGCACTTCCAAAAAAGAGTCCGAGGGAAGCGGGGGATAAATCACTCATTAATGATTTATTTTTTTAACCAAATTTTGAAAAAACAGATTTAATTCTTCCAAATTGACCGTGGCCGTTCCTTTTTTACCAACAACGACTCCTGAAGCGCAGTTACCAATCCAGGCCGCTTCCTCAAGGGTCGCGCCCGCTAGAAGCGATGAAGTTAAAACACTGATGGCCGTATCCCCTGCTCCTGAAACGTCAAAGACTTCGTTAGCTACAGTTGGAATGATTTTTAGTTCAGGTTGATTTTTAACATCAAGCAAGGCCATGCCGTCTGCACCTAAAGTGATCACCAACATCTTAAGATTTAACTTATCAACGAGAATTTTTGCCATCGTTTCTAATTTTTTTTCTTTATAACCTAAACTCTCCACCATTGATTTGGCCTCCAGAAGATTGGGCTTTAAAAGTGAGGCGCCTTTATAGTAAAGTGGTGGCGTTGAACGTCCTGGGTCGACAGCGACAAGGAGCCCGTTGGATGAGAACTGAGAGATCAATGAAGAGATAAGACTCTGAGTCAAAGTCCCCTTTGCATAATCTTCAATAATAATGGCCTTATGAGTTGTTACAAATTCCTTAACTCGCAAAAGAACTTTTTGCTCAGTTGTCTCATCTATAGACTTTGAGGATTCATAATCAATGCGACAAATTTGCTGGGTGTTTGTCGTTACTCGCTCTTTAAAAATGGTCGGTCGCTCAGAACTGCGCACAATTCCCCAGGTATTAAGTTTTTCATCTTCAAGAAGATTATCAAAAATATTAGCATTATTATCATTACCGACAACTCCACAAAGAGTTGATTTGACTCCTAGAGTATTAAGGTTATGGGAAATATTAGCGGCCAATCCTAACTTCAACCATTCTTTTGTCACTTCTAATACTGGGACAGGGGCCTCAGGTGAAATTCTCTTCACTTCACCAAAAGTATACTTATCGATCCCTACATCTCCAACAACGACGATAGGATCCAATTGATGAAATTTTGAAGTAATTTCTTGAAAGCGCTCGGCCGAAATCATATTTTTCATAAACATTTATTCCCTTAAAAATCCATAATTGAAATGACCTGCTTTAAAACATCCTCAACTTCAATTTTTCCCATACATTCGTAATAGGGGCATTCTTTCATTGCACATTTTTTTACCTCGCCACAAATAACATCTGGGACAAGAACTTTCATTTTATCTTTATTCTTTGTCATAGGACCCCAACGAAGTGATGATTGTATTTTGATGGGTGAATAAATCCCGACAACTGGTATACCTAAAACGGCAGCAATATGCGTTGTCCCGGTGCTTGGCCCAATAAAAGCACTGGCATGACTGAGAACACTCATATAGTGTCTTAGCCCCTGTTTTTGACCATTAAAAAAATAAATGCGGTCTTTTAAAAAACGATTTTCTTTGCGATTAATAACTTCCTTAACCCCTTGAAGAAAAGCCTCATCAGAAGGTGTGAATGAGATCACAAAAAGAAATTTTTCAGGAAATTTTTGTTCACATTTTAAAATAAGCCGGGCGTAATTTCGAGAAGACCAATTTAAAGTATGCCCCGTCATTCCTGGATGAATAAAAATCATCAAGCGATCTGGTTCAATCCCTTCTTTTATTAAATCTTTTTTAAATAGGTTAAAGTTTTTTTCTTTTTCATCTTGAGTAAGAAAAATCTCTGGGGAGTAATGCTCTCGCTTTTTATAATGATACTCGATCCCCATGGGCGCAAGTAAATTGAGATTGTACTCCATTTCATGCATCGTCACCATGGAACGTTTTTGTCTAACACCTTTATTGAGGAATAAATAAGTGTGCCAGCGAGACTTGAGTCCTCCTCTAAAAGTAACTCGTGTACACCAGGAGATGAAATTAGGAAGATAACCTCCCCCAACGTAAAAATAATGAGTCGGTTTTATTTCTCTAAAAAGATTGAAAATTTCTCTAATTTTCAGATAAAAACGAGCATTACGGTGATAGATACGATATTGATCAATATAGGGATGAGACTTAAAGACATCTGCACTTTTACCTGAAATAAGAAATGTAATTTTCGCCTCTGGGTATTTTTCCTTAATCATTTGGGCCATGGGTATGGTTAAAATAGAATCCCCAATCGCGTCTGATCGATTGATCAAAACTCTCATAAATGAAAACCTAAATGAGCGGCCCGAAACTTAACTTCGTTAGCAAGAATGCTGATCACATCACTCATAGCAAGATTTGAAGTATCTAAGAGCATGGCATCTTCTGCTTTTTTTAAAGGAGCAAATGAGCGATTAATATCCGTATCATCGCGTTTTTTAACATCGTCTATGATCTGCTCAAGTGTTATTTTTTGATCTCCATTTTCCCTTAATTGATTCAATCGTCTTTGGGCCCTAATATCTACAGAAGCTGTAATAAAAAATTTACTAAATGAATCTGGAAAAACAACAGTACCAATGTCACGTCCTTCCATTACGCAAATTTTATCCATGGCCAAAAAACGTTGAAAATCTAATAAAAATTTTCTGACACTCGGTAACTGAGAAATAATAGAGGCCAATTTTGAGACATGATGCTCTCGAATTTTATCAGTAAGATCGATATTATTAATTCGAATCAATTCACTGTCATTTATTCCATATTCCAACTTGAGAGATTGAAGAAATAGATTAAGTCCATCTCCTTCGACCAGTTCAATTTTTTGAACATCTGCAATATAAGCGATAGCGCGAAACATGGCCCCTGTATCAATATAAAGAACAGATAAGGCACGAGCGAGCTCTTTTGCTACTGTCGATTTCCCTGAGCCCGATGGGCCATCAATCGCAATAACTTTTGCAAAAGTTTTATTAGGCATTGTGTGTGTCCGTGAAAAAATTCAATTCTCTAAATTTAACATCAATGATGAAGATTTAAAGACGCTCTGTATAGATTTAATCAATTAAAATTAAAAAAGAGTGAATGACACTAGTAAGACTTAAGATTCTCAGAAGTAAGAAGCAATTCAGACGGCAAAGGTGGCAGGGAAGAGATATAGATTTTCATCAGTGAATCTTCCAAAGAAAGACTGCGCTGCTCATAAACGACATAAGTCAATTCAAAAGGACGCTGACGCTTTCGTAATTCTTGAGCAAAATTTTTAGATAAATCCTTATAGGTTTCTTTGACTTTTACCAAATAAGAAAAATTCGCTGTATCTATATCCTTTGCGATTAACCAATTTCGCAATTTACTTGGTCCAACGTTATAAGCAATGGTGGCCAAATGATAATTATTCCGAAAATTTTGATGAAGTTTCTTCAGGTAGAAAACTCCCATTTCAATGTTCTCTAGTGGGGAATGAAGATTTAATTGTAGCTGTCCCTCACTTACTTTTTTGCCCATAAGATTATAGAGATGTTCGGCGGTTTCTGGTCTAATTTGCATTAAGCCTCTCGCGTTCTTTGGACTTGTGGCCAAAAAATTAAAACGACTTTCAACCATCATCACTGAAATAATCCAAAAAGGATCAATTTGATAATCTTCTGAAAGAGAGAGAGTTGATGAAAGGTACTTTTGAAAATTCTCTCTGGCCACTCGATCAAGTGAAGCAAGGATTAAAGATTGGAACTCCTTCTTGGAAAATTCTTCAGATCGTTTAAGATCCAATCGAGAGTCAAAAGCAGCGTTTAAACTTGTAAAAGAATAATAATCTCTGTCTGTATCTGGAAGCGGTCCATAAGGAATTTTTCCGCTCTCAACTAAATGATTAAGGTGATTGCTTTTCACCATTTCAGAGATCGTCCAGAGGACGCCAATCAAAACAATGAATAGTGCAGTCTTTATTAATTTCATCCGACATGCTTAACCTCGAAAAGCGAGTCAAGTCTAGACTAATTCAGTCATCCTAAAATAATTTCACCACATCTAGTTGCATTAAAATACAATAATTTCTTCCCTTTAACTCCTCTTCGCGCTTATAATTAAGCATTATTTTTTACGAACTCCTCCCTTTTAAGTCGCAAAGGTATATTTATGACAAATTCAGCACTTACATTTAATCGTCTTAAGAATGAAAAATCTCTCTATTTAAGACAGCATCAAAATAATCCCATTCATTGGTGGCCCTTTACCCCTGAGGCCATAGAACTCGCTCGCCACCAAAACAAACCCATCTTTTTATCTATAGGTTATTCTTCCTGCCACTGGTGCCACGTTATGGCCCATGATTCATTTATGGACCCAACTGTTGGCCAATTTTTAAATGACCATTTTGTTTGTATTAAAGTTGATAGAGAAGAATACCCCGACCTTGATAATTATTATCAAAAGGCCGCTCAACTTTTCAGCAATAACGGAGGATGGCCTTTATCCGCTTTTTTGCTTCCCGATATGCGACCTTTTTTCGTGGGAACTTACTACCCGGCCGTCGCCAAAGAGGGAAGTCCCAATTTTTTTAATATGCTCACAGAATTAAAGAAAGCATTCGAGCAAGAAAAAGTTCAAGTCGAGGCCAATGCCACTCAAGTCACAGAGGCCATCGCTCTTGGAAATACGAATAAAGAAAAAGTTCAATTCTCTAATCACTTCCCTCCTCCTAACGGAATTCTTGAGGCGATTAAGGATTTTAGAGATCTCCAATGGGGAGGCTTTGGAAGTGAGCCTAAGTTTCCTCATTTTTCTTTTTATGAATGGGCCATTGAACAAATGCTGGAAGGGATGGTTCCCCGTGAACAAGGAGACTTTATCATCTCCTCAATGGAAAAAATGCTCATGGGCGCCGTAAATGATCACGCTCGAGGAGGAATTCATCGCTATTCGACTGATAAAAAATGGCTCGTCCCACATTTTGAAAAAATGCTCTACGATCAAGCAGGTTTTCTAAAAGTCTTAACAAAATTAAGTCTCGTTCATCCTTCTCCACTTGTTTTTGATACTCTTATCAACACGCTTAATTACTTGGAAGATGAAATGCTTGCCGACAGTGATAGCGACCTACCTGATTCGGTAGTTGATAAATATTTCTTTGCGGCCCAAGATGCCGACAGCGAAGGAGTCGAAGGTCTTTATTTCACATTCAGCTTCGCCGAATTTGAAGATCTGTTAAACAAACATGATGACACACATGAAACACTTGCCCAAAATAGCGAAAAAATTAAAAAATGGTTTCAAATAACGGACAAAGGAAATTTCGAACACAATCTTAATGTTATCTCCCTAGATCCTGAGTATAGGGATGAATATTATCAGCAAGAAAATTGGGATATTGTCCGTGCCGTGAGAAGGGCGATTATTAATGAACGCAAAGAGCGAATCCCACCGACCACTGATAATAAAGGCATCGCAAGCTGGAACTTCATGATGATTTCAGCATTGGTCGATGTGGTTCAATACACCCAAATTGATGTCATCAAAAAAATCGCCTCCGATTTATTGAATAAAGTGATAGAAGGAGTCTATAAAACTTTTCTCATCCAAGACTCAGAAGGGATGAGAATGCGCCATACAACGACAATATCTGAGGGCCATCCTTACCTTGAAGACTTTGTCACTTTTGCTGAATCACAATTGAGACTTTATGAGATTTCTGCCAACCCCATTTTCAAACAAAACTTTAAAGACGTCATGGCCTTTATCACTAAAGCATTTTTAAACGGTGATACTATGCTGACACGTGCTCGTCAGTCCCAAGATTTTGGGTTGTACCCAAATCAAGAATATAGCTTTTTTGATAGTTCCTTTAAATCCCCCGTGGCCACTTTTATTTTGCTCTCGAGAAGGGCCGCCATCCTTTTTGGAGATAAGCACTATGAAGAGGCCATTGCCGACTTAAAAGAAAATATGACTCACACTGTTTTAAAAATTAATCCTGTCAGTTCAGGAGAAGCTCTTAGAGCGTTAAGTTATCCAAGTGAAGTTTACCGCGTAATGAAAATTCCTGCTAAATGGACCCAAGAAGAAAAGTTCGTCAAAATGATTCCTTATTTTCTCACTCGTTTTCTCTTTGATTATCACCAAGAGAATGATGAGTGGCAGATTTGCACAATGAATGCTTGTGAATTATCGGGACATGGATTAGAAGATTTTATCAATACTCTCACACCAGCAAATGCAGATAAGGAAGAAAACTAAAATGGGCCAAAAACTACTCGCGGGAATGAAAATCATCGACCTCTCCCATCGCCTACCAGGTCCATTATGTGGAAAAATATTAAGTGACCTCGGGGCCGAAGTTATAAAAATAGAGGATCAGATTTTTCAAGACCCCTTTCTTTCAGGTCTTTTTGCTCAATTCGATTCAAGTTTTGTTTCCTGGTATGAGAATTTAAATCAAGGAAAAAAAATTGAACGCTATGATTTTAACTCACTTGCTGATCAACAAAAGATTCATGACCTCGTTGTCAGTGCCGATTCAGTCATTATGGGACTTCCCCCAAAAACACGTGAGAAATTACGTATAAGTGACACTGACCTTCTTTTAAAAAAGCCTTTTGTCGTCATTGAACTTAAGGCCTCGGCCCATGAAAAAAAATCAATGCATGATTTAAACGCCATGGCCATGACAGGGCTTCTTTCACAATACGTGGCCAATCAAAAAGATAAAATTATCGATCCTCCTTTTCTTCCAATTGCGGGAATAAGCTTTGGGCATAAAGCTGCCACTGATCTTCTTGCTGCTTATATTTTAGCAAGCAAAGAGCAGACAACTCAGTTTGTGAATACCTATCTCGATCAAGTGACTAGAGAACTGCTAGGAATCTTTTGGCCAATGGCCGATCGCGAGAGTGGGCGCACAAAATTTCTTCATAATGGTGTTTACCCATGCTACTCTCTATATCAAACAGCAGATCATAAATACGTCGCCTTAGCAGCTGTCGAGGAAAAATTCTGGAAACGCTTCTGCGAGGTCTTTCAACTCAAAACTGATCTCGATCGCTTTTATCATAAAGACCAAGAACTATTCTTACTGATCTCCAAAACTTTTCAGCAATTGACTCAAGAGGAAATTGCTCGGTTAATTACTCACGAAGACATTTGCCTCTCTATTATCCCTTAATGTCACTTAAGAGCGGTGCGATTACGCACCGCATTCTTCAAGAGCAGTGTCATATTGCCCACTCCTAAAATCTAGTTTCAATAAGATGGCACTTATACACTCTCATTCTCCCGTTCATTTTTCTGGCATTAAAAGTGAATAACGAAACCTGAGAATAACGGTCAAGGATAGATCGATACACCAGGAGGTCATTATGAAAGGACTCATTGCTATAGTTTTTACTTTTCTCGCTCTAAGTACTCAAGCGTCAGTAGGAATCAAGGCGCAGGACTTAAAGGCCTTAAAACTTTCAAGTGGCGAAATTATTTCTAAATTGAGCTTGCAAGAAAGCACTAAGGTGCTAGAATCACTTGACCAGGACAAGAATATCGAGATTCGCTCTCGAATTATTTACCCTGAAGAAGTTTCACAGCTGATCGTCGCTCGGTTGACAAAAGCGAGATTTACTGAGAAAAGACCAAATCCGCAGGATTATAATTAAAGTTTTGGGGCGCCAACCCCAAAATCCTCCGAAAGGATAGTGTTTGTTGTTGTGTGAAGGGCCCGCAAAATTTTGCGGGCTTTTTATTTTTGGGCAATCACTCTAAGCACATCACAATTGACCTCTCTTCCCTCAACCATCGCTCCAAAATGACTTTCTTTAACAATCATAAAGTACACGATTTTGAATCCATTAGATATGAACTCTTGCTCCCACTCTAAGGCCGTTTGCACGACTTTAAATGGAATCTGCACACTCGGGCCATGGGAAGGCCGTACCATCAATTCGCAGGCCAATAGGGCGTTGACTTTTAGGGCGCGATAAATATTTTCAAAAGCCTTTTGTCTTTCTTCTTTAGAAGTCAGGCAATTCACGCAATGAGCATCGAAGACAAAATCATAATGATCATCTGGAAAAAAAGTGGAGATGGTAACATCGGCAAGTTCGTAATGGACCGCTGATTTAGGGGCCTTTTTTATGGCCTTCTTGGAAAAATCAATGGCCCTCACATGGGCCTTGAAATCTTTGATTTCTTCAAAGAGGGAATAACTTCCAGCTCCTATTTCTAAAATTTCACAATCAAAAGAAAGCCGATGACGAATAGTCGATTCAAAAAAACTAATCAGGCTCGCAGAGAAATACTGAGTTCCCTTTTGGCCGTAATATTTTTCAAAAAAATCTAAGGAGTTCAAAGGGGGAGATTTCCCATAAAAATAAACCGCTCGTCATGAGTAAATGAAGCTGGAGAATTTCCCAACACCCCTTCTGGAATCAGGCCTTTGAAATATTTTTTCCAATAGGCCTCATTTTTTTTATAACTTAAAGGAAATGGAATTGTGAGTGTGTTTAGAAAATGATCTAAAAATTTAGCGATAAATTCTGAGCAGTATAAAAGCTCGCGTCCAGATGAATCAACATTATTCCAAAGATAATAGCGATCAAAGGGTAATCCGGCAAAATGAGAATTGAAGACACTTAACATCTTCTCTGAAAGTATCACAATTTCACTTTCATGTAAGTTCAAAAATTCTTTTGCCCGATAGACGGCCACAACACTTCCAGGTGTTTTGTTTTTTAAAAATTGCTCTAAAGGATAAAGGGCCACCGAACCTAGGGATTGGGCCACCGTTAAGGCATGTGACTCATTTTTAATGATTACTCCCGAATGAGAAAATGGTGAATTTGTCTCACTTTCAATCACACGGCACTCATAGCAGTTAAAACTGATGAGGAGTACATCTCCACTTTGAAGATCAAAGCAGAGGGCATTAGTAAAATGAAGGCAGAGAAAAAGAAAAAAACCAGACATTCTTTTCATTATTTAGTTCCAAAAAAATGCTCTATGGTCGATTTACAAGAATTAAGATTACTGCGATTAGAAAGAATAATATTGATTCTCTGAAGCGCACTTTTTCTCCATCCATATCTTTCATGGCGGTATTTTAATCTTAATCCACTGATTAATTTATCCCAGTTTCCACTTGGAGAGCGCTCCATAAGCTCGACAACGGACATGACATCTTCATAGTTCTCTGAAGCAAGCACAAAATCTGTCAGGAAAAAATAATGATTGAGATTAAACTGCAGAGGATCCAAATTTCTAATAAATCGTCCACGCTCTACTAATTCTCTTGATCTTAATTTTTGCGACAAAATATCCCTGAGCTCTTTGGCCTGGATATAAGACTTCCGCAATTCTGCCGAAACCCGTCGATCAAGCTTTGAGCGATCTATGGCAATTCCCAACGTTTTTTCAATGATGCTTAATACTTCATCAAAATGATGATTAGGAATGCGCTTAAGTCCCATGAATTTGGCCCGGGCCTCATCTCCCCCACTGAACATTAATTGATAAAGCTCTGTGCGGTCTTTGAAAGCATTCATTAATTTTCGTGCTAATTCAGGTGTGCCTGAGAAGCGAACCTTGCCATCTTCCAGCAATAATCCACTGACGGTTTCAGGATAATTATTATAGGCCAATTGTCCAGAGGTTCTTCCTAATGAGAAGTGGTCATTATAAGAAATAAAAACTTTTCCATGACTCGTCTCTTGTGGCATCAGGCTTTTGACATAATTGGAAACTTTATAATGCCCATTCGTGGCGTAGTCGAGAAAGTGTTTAATATTTTCTTTTGAGAGCCCAAGGTCACGCAGTCCATAAATAATGGCGGCGTCATTGACTCCTACAACAAAATCTTCAAATGTTAATTTATGTCCAATAAACATCGCGACTTGCTCAAGAGATGATCGTTTGTTGAATCGATCGATGTCACCCATGGCATGGTGATCAATATAAAAGAATTTAAATTGTTCGCGAATTTTTTGCTCACTTTGCAAGTCTTTAGGTGGCAATTCGATGGTTACAACTCTTTTAACTTTAGCTTCTTTAGCGGCCATAACAATTTTTTCAATGGATTCATCGACATGAGTCCCTCTGGTCGTTGAAAGGCGCAAGACTTTAGCGTTAGCGCGCTCAAGGAGTCTAAAGATATGTTCAGACTCTAAGTCATTGACGGAAAAAGCAAAAAGCGTGTCTTCTAAGTGAGGATTTAAGGCCTCAAATGTATTTTTCTCGCGGTAATTACTAATGTAGTTAAGATCGGAATAGGCATTGATAAAATAAAAGCGTGTATTATCTTTTGAGGCCTTTGCTTGCAAAGAAGTAATAGGAGAATGATGAAGTTCCCCTCTCCACTTTCTAAAGGCCTCTGCAAAAATGTCCCGATTCTCAGAAAAATAAAGCGCCCATAAAAGTTCTACGGGATTTTTTGATTCTAAATCTGGAATCTCACCGGCCTTCAATTTAATTTCGGGCATATGAAGAATGGGACGTTGAGCAGGTACTGCGTGATGGAGCCCTGTGACGAGTTGAGAAGAAAAAGAGAGGTGCTCGAGTTCGGTTGTGACGATTGAGCGCAAGATTCTCACGCGCTCTTTAAACTCTTTCATAAGTGGAGCGATCGCTTCACCTTTAGATTGTTGATAACCTTCTTTGGCCTTAAAAAAATCCGAGAAAATTTCTTCAAAATCAGCATCGGTGAATTTTTCGACGTGGGATAAAAATAGATTAATTTGATTTGTGAACTCGGCGGCACGAGGACCGACAAAAGAGCGACCTTTAAACCATTTGAGTTGTTGGCGCAATCTGATTAAGTCATCTTTTCTCGCAAAAAAGTTTTGAAAAGAACGGGTGAGATCGTTGGGATAAAAGTGGCCGTTGTATAAAGTCATCTGCTTGAGGGGATCAGTTTCTTCGTTAAAGTTCCCCGTTAAAAATTGTGAGAGCGAGTATTCAAAAATCTCTGCTAATTGCAAAGTGGTGAGGTTTTTAGGAATTTCACTTTTCTCGTAAGTCAAACTTTGCAGGACGACAGGAAAATAAGCTTCTTTGGTTCCTACGACATCAAACGAGGGCGCTGGATTTAAGTGGGTCTGCAATTTCTCAGTGGTCATGATGCCACCTTCTCCTCTACGCCCAAAGGCCGGATAAAGAGGAAAATTTGGAATGCCCAGGGCCTCATAAAAAATGGATGTGGTGACTGCGGCCTGCGCTCTAAGTGGGGCCATGACCGAGAGACGATAGCTATTTCCAAATTGATCGGCCGCCAAGTATTTCTCTTCCACTTTTCTTTCTGTTGAGACTACCGATTCTAATTTTTGTACCTGATAGCTGAGCTCATGGTTTAAAAACATCGTGAAGTCAGTGGCCTGGGCCAATTTTATGGGAGCGCTCGAGAGGGTAATAAAGCTAAATAAAATTAAGCGTTGCATTTTTTCAAACATATTCGAAGAGCTCGCGGTTATTGAGGCCATTTCTTAATTAGTAAAATTTTCTACTCTTACTATTTCAAGGCCTCTCTGCCAACTCTTTTTGTCAGTTATAGTC
>JAGOVS010000248.1 GCA_018060625.1 Bacteriovorax sp.
ATTCAACTAAAACTGATTCAAGAACTGCATATGATCTAGGTTTCGAATACAAAGAAGCTAAAGAAGACGCAATCAGATACCACGTTGTATACTCTGGTTCTAGTGTAAAAGCTAACATCAATACAAGTGAAGTTAAATCTTCTCCATCATCAATCATGGTTGGAATGAAGTTTACTGCATCTCTTTTAAAATAAGTTTGACATAAAAAAGGCCTGAGTTTTAACTCAGGCCTTTTTTTATTATTTTGCTAGAAATGCCGTTGACTGATCTTTAAATTCTTTTGACTCTCTTACTTCTGCAATAGTATCCCAAATCTTCTTGGCCAAATCTCCATGAGCGGCCGTAAATTTCTTTGAAACCATCGGCATCTCCTGATTGCATCGTTGATAAACAACGCTCCCAAGGAACTAATGTATAGACAAACTTGACTCCAACTTTTTTTCCCACAGTTTCAAGAAGGTTCAAATCGATCCCAGTTTTATTTTTCATAGAATAAGGGTAAGAATCCGCATCCTCGAAATAAATTTTCACTTCTTGCTCACAAAAAGCAGTCGTCGATAAAGCGGCCAGTAACACACCAAAAATGATTTTTTTCATTCTTTTCTCCTTCTAGAAAATGTCGAAAATGTTATTATAAGTCCAACCAATAAAAGTTGAGCTAACCTGTAGATTAATTGCAAAGTATAAATAGTTAACTTAATAATATGCTAATGGAGTCTTTCATAAGCACAAGTAGGAGATTCTTTTTTCCTATTTTTTCGAGATAGAGTATTCTATTGGAATGAAGTACTTCAAAATACCTTTTTTATTCGCCCTGGCGATATGCTCACTTCCTACTAGAAGTGAGACATTTACCTATAAAATTGAGAGTTACGATCAACTGGGCTCAATCTTTCTTTCACTCGGACAAAAAAAAGTCTGGTCAAAGGATGGAATGGTTAATTTATTCAAAAAAAGAGAAGGCATTAAAAGTATCTCAAGGATATACCCTGGAGAAGAGCTCAAATTAAATGAGTCTGATATCCTTTTTAAAAAAAATATTGCTATCCAAGGAAATCAGTTAGTCATTATAAAGAAAATAAATACGCTGGATGAGTATGAGATATTACTAGCGAACGAAAAGCTGACAACAAAAGAGGATGTCGTAGTAGATAAACCAGAAATCGTCCAACCAATCGCGGAAGCCGATTTAAAATTGACCACCCACTCTCTCAATTTCTATCCTGGTATTGGATTTTTCATGGCCAGCAATAGTGAAGTAGATCGATCAGCTAAAACAACCTCTTTTAGTGGAATTCAGCCAATGATCGAGATCAAGGCCATTTATTCAAATGACTATTTCGGGTCATTTTCAGTAGACCTACTCACCAAAAAAATCATACAAGAAACATACAACTTCCCTCTAAATTTTGATTATCGATTGCAACTAATTCCCAAATGGAATGTAAGCAACTCGATTCGCTTGGCCCTCTCCCATTCAACAATCACTCATTCCTATGTGGGTAAGCACTCTTTGACTGATTTGAAATACAAATTAACTTCACATTTTATTGGTCTTGGCCTTGTGGTTCCAAGGGATCATTATTGGTTTGAACTCTATCTTGAAAAAGCCTATTCAGGTAAAACCACTTCAAGTGAATACAGTCAGAAAACCACTTCAGGGTTTAGAATTGATACTGAATGGGTTTATCCCATCACTGAAAAACTAAGAATCCTCCCAGGGATAAATTATTATCGAGTTAATCAGACAGCGAGTCAGTACCAATTGAGTGTTATTGAGACTCGCCTAAATCTAGCAAGAGAATTTGAATTCTAAAAGCTATCAATCGTTTGCTCGAATTTCTTGGCCATTTTTCGAGACTTGGTTCTTTCTTTTACTCGAGCTTTGTCACCGAATCTATTCAAAACTTCAAGCATATGGTCAATCACATCAGCAAGGGCCACATACAAATTTGAATCTTTTTTTTCAACGGTTAATCCATCATATCTTGCGCCTAAGACATGTAACTTAACATTAAAAGTATCGGGTCCTGCCTGAATAGGTGAATTTTCCATCTCTAATGTCATTTGAATTTTGCTCGTACTTAAATCTGGAAACTTCGCAATCAAAAGAGCTACTCTATTCTCTGCGGCATCTCGTGCCATCTCTGATCTTTCCAAATTTTTAAACTTTACTTGAATCATACTATTCTCCTTTTAAGTTAGATCATTAGTTAAGCATGTCCCTTAAGATTCATTAAATCATCAACGACTGATTTTGAGTCGACTTAGCATAATTGTGAGGTGCTAGAGTTTTTTTCGAAGAGTCTTCATCAGCATCCAGTATCGCCAAAATGGGAAGTGAATTTGGAATTTCAACTCGAGAGGCAATCAAAACTTCCCCCCCTTGGCGTAAAACAATTTGCGCCAAATCATCTAATACATCATCATCTTCATGATCTAGATCAAATGGATGAATTGAAAGATATCCTGAGCCTTTATTAATAGTTCCAAAAACATTAATCTCATCCGTAATGACGAGTTTTTTAACCCGTCCTTCTACAACTGCCTTGGATATTTTAAAAATGTTTTTACAGGTTCTATTTTTTTCCTCAGCAAAATGAAAATCTTCCAATGCCTTTTCAACTTTTAACTTTGAATGTTTTTTTAGAATCTCTCTTATTGATGAACAAATATCTGATATATTTTGTTCGTCAGATGTATTTGAAAATCCTAGCTTGATAAAATTATTATATTTAATATGATTTTTTACATTCCCAATAATTGAATTTTTATCTGTAATAAATAGCTTTGTCGTAGAGTTATCTGCAAATAGACTGACCCATTCACTAAGCCAAATAAATGCTTCATCCTGCTTATCACTCTTTTTTAAACACTCCGGAAGTAATACCGAATCAACAAGTTTAAATGAATCTTGACTTCCCTTGTACAAATGCACCGAATCCGTTTCAAAACTTGCGAGTAAAAATTCTTGATCGGCTTGAAGCCACTTCAGTAAAGGCTTTACATGAAAGCTAGTGGCAACATAAAAATTAGTTTTTACTTCAATCGGAATATTAATAATACCCGAAAAAAATCTTGGTTTCTAAAGATCCCAATATTTCCCTTCATTTGTTTAAAAATCCTGGCATCTAATAAAAGGGAGTCAAATGGTCCTAAGAATTTATTTCTCTCTCGAAGGGACATCGTTAGACTTAAATGCTTAGTTGATTGATTAATTATGTCACTGATTTGTGCCTTTAAATCTTCAAGGTCGCCTTGATTATTTATATAAATACTAAGGTGAGTTCCTCCACTAGATTCAAGGATTGGCCTTAGACTTGATTTTTTTGAAGTAAGCATAATTCCTCCATATAGTCGTGATAAAGTTTTCTTAACTTCATCTAATTAC
>JAGOVS010000249.1 GCA_018060625.1 Bacteriovorax sp.
AGCCTCAACGGATACTTTTTTTAGAACCAAATAAGTTGATATTAAAATCAGAGGGAGAGGATAGGGAATTTCAAGAAATGAATCAAGTCGTTGATCATCTTCATTTTTATTTTAAATTGTAAAAAAAGAGGCCTGAATACTCAGGCCTCTTTAGGATGGGTGTGGGAGAAAAAACTATCTACATTTTACGGGCGACGACGATCACCACGTTCAATTCTTTGCTCAACTCCAGAAACAATTTCAAGAGAGACTTCATCTATAAGAACACTTCCGTTGATAAGCAGTCTAAGGGCCCGCATATCTTGTCCAATTCTCACTCCAGCACCTAAATCAAAAGTGATTCTTGATAATCCTGAACCAATACTTTGACTTGTACTTACTTGTCTTCCGTTAACCAGAAGAGTTGCAGCGCTATAGCCGCGAATATTTCTTACAAGGACAGAGACCTTTCTGACTATTTGCCCTTGTCGCTCAAGGCCTAAGTTAAAGAGTCGAGAAAGCTCTAATCCACCTTCTCTGTCTATCTGCTGATTAACTTGCTGGCGAACAATTTCAACGGCACGCTCTCTTGGACGCCCTTCAGATGGATGACGTGGCCCAGGAAGACGAGGATCAGAAGCCTCAAGGACATTAAAAATAACTTTTTCAACATAGAATCGACCTTGCATGCTTAGTTCAATAGATCTCAAATCTCTTCCAATAGTGTTAGCGAAAGGATCGACTTTGAATTTGTAGGCGGCCATTTGTCTGGCAACAACAACCGAGTTTTCGATTGATTGACCGTTTAATATAAGAGCAGCACGGCCCTGACCTTGTTCGGTACTCGCAATGACTGTGACATCAAGAACTCTTTGACCGCGAAGCTGAGAGACAATATAGTAATCGGCCAGTAAGTTTAATTTTGATTGACCAATAAAATAATTCTGAACAAGGGATTCTACTTGGCGAGTATTGTGCGAGGAATGTTGGCCTGCACTGTTATCGTTTCCCCAAGAATCATTTGGTATTGTTGGTTGACTTGGAGGAATTGGTGGAATCGAAGGACCTGGACGAGTCGGTTGTGTTGGACGATTTTGATTATTTCCACCCCAACCAATGGTATCAGCACTAACAGAAGCTGTTGCTATAAGAACGACACTCAGAACGGCATGTTTTAAACTCATTATTCCCCCTCATTAAATTCCTACTATGTAGGCAGGCTCCTTAAAGCAAGGGGCATGCCATGAAAAAGGGCAAAAATTGGTTTCAAGTTGGCCCATTTTGAGTAAAATCTTACATATGTGGAGAATACTGGTGTCGTTTTGTCCATTATTGAGAGGGCCAAAAGAGACCACTTTCATAGATACGAAAAGGAAAAAAAATGAAATTAAAATTTACGAAAATGAATGCGACTGGAAATGATTTTATAGTCATCGATAATAGGGAGGGCTTAGTTTCTGCGGATTCCAAAGATTTGTGGCATCGACTCTGTTGCCTTAAAAAAGGGATAGGCGCAGATGGTGTGCTTCTCTTGGAAAAAAGCCCAAAATTAGATTTTAAAATGAGATATATTAATGCTGACGGTGGCGAGGTTGAAATGTGTGGGAACGGGGCCCGGGCCATTACCGCCTTCGCTCATGATCAGCTTGTGAACAAGAAAGAAATTTACCAGTTTGAAACGATGAATGGAGTCTATGAATGCTCTCTTGATAGTGTTCATGGTTTTAAATTAAAAATGTCCGAGCTCTACGACGTGGATAAAATAAATCTAAGCTCACTTGTCCTGGCCAAGAAGCACTCATTGTATTTGAATACTGGAGTCCCGCATTGCGTATTTGAAGTAAATTCCTTAAAGGATTTTCCTGTTTTTGAGGAAGGGAGAGCTGTTCGCTATGATCCACTTTTTGCTAAAGGGGCGAATGCTAATTTTTTTGAGGTCATTGGGAAAAATAACCTGTCTGTTAGAACTTATGAGCGAGGAGTGGAGAACGAAACCCTCTCTTGTGGGACTGGGGTTACTGCGGCCGCGATCGCAGCCGCTAAAATTTATCACTGGAGTCATGAAATTTTAGTCCAGACTTTGGGAGGGCCATTGGCAGTCATGTTTAACGAAGATTTTTCTGCTGTCTATCTTTGCGGAACGGTTGAACAGGTATTTACTGGAATCATTGAGATCTAGTCTAGTTTATTGAAGCAATAATTCTTAGTCGTTTCTCAACTTTAGCGCTATAAAGATTTTTAAATTTCTTAGTTTGTGAATGATATCTAGCAAACCACTTGTCATCCTTTTTCGAATGACGTTCCTTGAGGATAATTAAAATTTCGGCCATTTTTGAGAGAGCATATCCTTCGTCTTTCTTTAGTCGTTTAGAGTTTAAGCTATCTCTCCCAATACGAGTAAATTCTTTATTCCAAACCGAGGCATTGATTTGTGCCATTGAAAGATCTCCAGTTGTAGAGACTTTTTCGTTTCTAAAATCACTCTCAGTACCGATGATGGCGATCATTAATTTAGGATCGATCTTATATTTTTTAGTTGTCATATAAAGAGAATAAGCAATGCGATTGCGATCTGTTTTGTTCAGTTCTGGCTGAAGGGCCTTAATCATTTTGGAAATTGTATTCACATGATTTCTTGTTACTTCATTAGCGCTTATGCCTTTAGGCATCGCCATTGTCGAAGTAAAAAATGAACAAATAATTAAAGCGATTAAAATTGTGTTTTTCATAATATCTCCTGCCCAAGTTAAATTGCATGAGTAGTGCCAAAAAATCGCACGTAACACATCGAAATGATCTATGCCAATTGTTCATAGAATTGATGGTGTCCAAAAAGTTGACAGCAATTTGTTAAATATTGGGAGGTTGAATGCTTGACGTGTTTTCAGCAAGCTAGGGAAGAATAGATCTTAAATGTCCATGCGATTCATTTAAATTAGATATTTTTTTTTCTGTTTATTATCCTTAATACTATCAATCGCTCTTAAGATTTGGTCAATGTTGGAGAACTAAGATGATAAAGAAAAAAATATTGATAATGATTACAGCAACTGTTGTACTTATAATGAGTGCCTGTGGGAAGAAGGCGAGCGTTTCCACGGGAGAAAATTTGACTGGTGTGATTAGTATGTCTGAAATACCTCCAGTTACACTGGAGTCATCACCTTCATCTGTGCCTATACCCAAAAAAAATCCTGTTATAGTTGCCCCTGATCTTGCTCAGGCAAAAAATTTCAGCATGATGGCCTATATCTCAATCTCTTCTGCTCCAGGCTCGACGATAACGGGAAAAGTTGGATTAAAGCCAGGTGTACGTTCTCGCATTGTACTTAATCCTCAGGGGGAGGTGTTTGGAGGTGGGCGAGATATTTATGCCGGTGAT
>JAGOVS010000250.1 GCA_018060625.1 Bacteriovorax sp.
ATCTTACGGCTTCAAGCATAGAGGCCCTTGCTCGCGACGCCGTCGAAGAGTTCTGGGATAAAGTTTCTACAAGTTCCCTAAAATTAAATATTAAATCAATTACAACGACCTCTTTAAGTGGAGATACTCTTACGAGTGCTGTTAATAAAACCCCAACAAATTCAATTATTATTGGTTGCAATCAAAATGCGACTTTATTTACTTCAAATACTATTTTAGCAGTAGGAGGAATGGGTTGCGCAGGAACGAGTTGTGCTGGTGCCGTGATCATTAATGATATTGCTGGAACGAATATGGCCAGTGTCGATCGACAAACATTGATTTCGACTATTGCCCATGAACTCGGTCATGCCTTTGGCCTTGGACATACGAGCGTAAAATCTGCATTGATGTATTATGATTCAACAGGTGTCGTCAATAAAGCACTCCATCAGGATGATATAGATGGGGTAACTTATCTATATCCGAATGAGAAAAAAATAAGTGGACTCGCAGGAGCCTGCGGTAGCGTTGACATGGATAATAGCGATAAAGGAAATTTTTTCATTTCACAACTTGTCGGACTTTTGTTAATCCTGAGTATAAGCTACTTATTCAAAAGGAAACCAAATGTCATTAATTGAACGCAACCAACCCCGCACCATAAAATATACGATCAATCCAAATCCTTATGCTTTGGGTTCTGTGATTGTGGAGTGTGGTAATACCAAAGTTCATATAACTGTGACTGTGGATGATGGAGTTCCTCTTTTTTTAAAAGGAAAAGGCGAAGGATGGTTGACTGCTGAGTATTCAATGCTTCCTTCGGCAACTCATTCTCGTAACAAGCGTGAACGAAATGGTGCCAGTGGAAGGACTCAGGAAATTCAGCGTCTTATTGGACGGGCATTAAGATCGATTATTGATTTAAAGAAAGTGGGTGAAAGAACAATACAAATTGATTGCGATGTTATGGTTGCCGATGGTGGAACGCGAACGACATCTATTTCAGGAGCTTATGTCGCCCTTGAAATTGCAATGAGAAAATTATTGGCAAGTGGTGCTATTAAAGAAAATCCTCTCAGTGAGCAGTTGGCGGCCATTAGTGTGGGGGTCAATAAGGAAGGAAGAGTTATTGCAGATCTTAACTATGAAGAAGATTCTAGTTGTGAAACAGATATGAATATTGTCATGACAAGGTCTGGAAAGTTTGTTGAAGTTCAAGGAACAGCAGAAGGGCATCCCTTTTCTCATGAGCAATTAATGGGTCTTTTAGATTGTGCCAAAATATGCTTAGACACTGTGTTTGCAAAACAAATGGAAGCACTTAAATGATCGAACTTATTCTCGCTTCAGGGAATGCTCATAAGGCCCAGGAGTTTTCTGAACTCTTAGATTCAAAAATGATGAGTATCGCTCCTGCTCCTCGCAAGCTAGAAGTTGTAGAGGATGGGGCCAGTTATTTTGAGAATGCTCTTCTAAAAGCTCAAGCTTATTATAAAGAATTTAAAGTTCCCGTCATTGCTGATGATTCAGGCATAAATGTGCTAGCTCTTCCTGATGAACTAGGTGTTCAGTCTGCCTATTTTGGAGGAGTTTCTTTAAAAGATTCTGAACGGGCCGAACTTCTGTTAAAAAAAATGCAAGGAGTTGAAAATCGTGAAGCGTATTTTACGTGCGTACTTTGCGTGTATTTAAGTGAAAAAGAGATTTTTTATTTTGAAGGTCGCATGCAGGGAAGCGTTGGTCATAGTTATCGTGGAGCTGGGGGGTTTGGCTATGATCCTGTCTTTATTCCGACTGATGGCGGGGGAGATCTCACTGTTTCTGAGTTGGGTGAGTGGAAAAACAAGAACTCCCACCGTGCAATGGCGGTCAATCTTGCCCAAAAGTTTTTCTCACAGAGAAGCTGAAATTCGTTGCCAAGGAATCTTTTTTACCATATAAAAGTCTCCTATCTTTTTTGATTCCATAGAATGTCGGAGCGTAGCGCAGTTTGGTAGCGCATCTGCTTTGGGAGCAGAGGGTCGGAGGTTCGAATCCTCTCGCTCCGACCATTTTTTCACCTTGATTCTACTTTCATCACCCATCCAGATATCTAGATTGGCATTTCTTCTCAAGAGCACTGGATTTTCTTACGTTATATTTAAGATCATTCTTGTCATGAAAATTAATATAAATTAAATTATTACATAGATTAAAATTGAGGTGCATCTTTAATTCCATAAAAAATTTTTTTCAAATTGTTTTTCTATTTTTCTTTCAATTTCTAAGCTCTTGCTCGCAACTTCCCTTTGATAATAACGACATTAGAAACGAAACTGTTAAGCTTTTAATAAAAACTTTAAAGCCTCAAGTTGAAACTGTATTTAGTGAAGCAGCTCCAATTGCTCCAGTAGAACGTAGTTCATATCCTTTAGTTTTCCCCCCACCAGGAAATTCTTTTGATCCAAGAAATAATATTAATCGTGAACTTACTTACGATTTAAATGGAAATTTACTTTTATCACCTGGCGACTATGTTATTCCAGTAATGACTTATTGTATGAAGCAAACTGGCTCTAGTCCGAGCGGGCATATTTACTCTCTCAGCAAGCTTGAGGGGACACGCGCCATGATGATTCGAGAACTCAATCTTCAAGCCCCCGCTAAATTTAATGAGCAGGATATCCAAATTGTTTCTTGGAGTCTACAAGCAGGTCTTACTTACGATGAAATGACAAAAGAAAGTCAAGAAATAATTGATGAAGTGATTCCTCAATTTAAAATCCAACTAAGAGAATCCTTCTTATCGACCTTAGAAAAGAAATGGAATAAAGTTTCAGATGATTCCCACGGACTAATTCCCTCTTTTTCTGAAAGTTCAGAAAATTTACTTACAGAATTGGGCGAGGTCGGACAAAAAATTATTGAGATAAGACGATTTAAGGCGCAACTTCATGATGTTGGTAATGATTATTCTCGTTTAAGTGAATTAATAAATACAGCCTCCCTACTAACTAAAAAGGAAACTCCCGAAGCGGCATGGTCACAAATCGCAAGTAATATATATGCACGCTTTGTAATTGCTGGCCATTATCAGGAAATTGGATTTATTCAAATACGGATTTTAAAAGAAAATCAAATGCGTATTATTAACTCTACTTCTATGAATAGATTTTTATTTGATCTTGTTTCATTAATTGCGAACCCTAATTCTAATTCTGTTCAACCCCTCACTCTTTCACCGATATATGGTTACGAAGGTGTCATAATATTGCCGGCATTGGTGGAAAATCCATTAGCAGCGACAATGGTTTTAGCTGCAATACTGGCGGCTAGGACCATTGATTGGGATTCTTTTTTTAA
>JAGOVS010000251.1 GCA_018060625.1 Bacteriovorax sp.
GAAATTAATTAAACTGGGCAGGTTTTTTGAGTTGGGTAAAATGATAGATGCAACACCTAGTGATAGTCGCTCTTGGAATATTGCTTGAAAAATCATTTCAGTATCAATTGCATTAACTCGATTTCCTGCGATCGTGTTAATATATAAATTGGTTTCTCCTTGTGGGTCTGTCAGCATTGTCCCACTCAAATAGCCTTTTAAACGATTTTCTTTGTCATAAATATAAAAAACTCTTTCATTGGGATCATTGGGGAAGGGAAATGAATTTTGACTCGAGCAATCTCCACCAGTACAGCCTCTAAAAATAGCAAGGTTTGGATTTTGTTCTTTAAGTGTAATCTTATAACCCTCAACAAGTGTTGAGGTGATAATTTCGGTTTGATTTAATTGGATTCTTAAATAATTTTTATAAAAATTAGTGATTTTTAATTTCTCATGATTAAAGTGTTTTCTCAAAGCATTTTTTTGATAATCTGGATCTGCAAGAGTGACAAAGTCAGCATCAGACAATTGTTCTATCTGGTTGGCAAAGGTGGAAAGCGGTACATTTCGATTTTCAGTGAAAAGCAGAAGGTCTAGAAAAGTTTGGGCGTCTTTTTCGATGGCGATGAGTGTCTTCCATCTTTCAATTAAATATTTTCTTGAAAAGTTGATTTCTGGTGGATTTGATTTGAAATTTTTTAAAGTCACTGGAAGATGATTCTCTAAGTAAGACTCAATTTGTATTATGTCTGATTTTTTTTGAATTTCTCGGATCGCAACTTGAGAGGCAGGAGGTAGGTTTAGAATAAGTCCATTTAAAAATCCAGCACTGGTGAATTTATTCAAGGAAGTAATTTTATCTATTGTTAATTGTTGAAGATTTTGATTTGATTGCAGTATTTCTTTGCATTTTTTTAGAAGTTTTACTTTCCATTCTTTTACACTCTCACGCTTTAACTGTTTGGTTTGAATAGTTTTTTCAGAAGGATCATTTATTATTATTTCAATGCTCATTAATTGCTTTTGATTCCACCGTTCTAAAAAACGAGGATCTTGAAGCAGTAACTGTTGTAATTGAGTCTGATCTTCAAGTATTTTTAAAATATCAATATCAAAGCGAGAAGCATTGGCAAAAAGCTCAGGGATTTCTTTGTTGATGGCCAGTAGAATTTTGACCTTATCCATTTCACTAAGTGATTCTGGCAATAGGAGGTTTGATCCAGCAGGGGATCTGGCAGTTCCTTGTTCCAGTTGTATTTTTGAACATGAATATAAGGAAAATAAAAAGACAATAAACAGCATTCTTGGAAAAATCATAGTCGTATACTCCTGAGGATATATCGGTCATCAAGCAAAAGAGTGAACTCTTCCCTCTCTTCTTATTGACAAAGGGAGCATATTACCTAGTGGGAAAGTCTCATCTTTTTTATTGATTATGACTTCAGCAAATGCTAAGAGTTCCCCTTAACAGGAGACATCTACATGAAAAAAATAGCACTTATTCTTAGCATTTCATTAATGGGCCCTAAGGCATTTTCAAGTGATATTGTCGATGACATGCTTAAACAATCAATTCAGGCCACAACGATCCAGGTTACAGCTAATATCGTTGCAGGGATTATCTTAGAAATTTCGGATGCTACTTCGAGAGATATAAGTTATGGATATCGAAAAAGAGAAGCACGCCTTATTCAAAATGATATTCAAGTTTATGCGCTCTCAGGAGAGCTAAGCTTGTATCTTACTGAAAAATTAAAGACTGTTTATGCTGTTAATTCGGAATTGTCAGAAGGTGAAGCTCTCGATGTTCTTGATCTTGCGGCCAAGCAAATACTCGAATAGTTATTTTAAACGTGGATTCAAGTGTCGATATGGCACTTGAATCTGTATCTTAATCATCTTTTTTACTCGGTTATTCTCCTCTAGCAAATTTTCAACTAACTCTTTCTTACAACTTGCCCCTATGCAAAGGAATCAACTAAAACTGCAACTTAGCTCGGTAACGCTTCTAGAATAAATAATAAGTCTTTGTAAATTTTGATAAAAAAGCAATTAATGCCTCAAAATATTTTTTGCATGTTCTACAACTTTCATGTCATGATTTTAGTAGACCCTTCATATCCTTTGGGGAAGTCAAGAAGTGACATCCTAGGGAGAGAGAAGACGTAACTAATAGTGCAGGAGGTACTATGTCGCAAGCCTGGTCAGAGTCTAAAAAGTTTCCCTTACTTCCATTAAGGGACATGATTATTTTCCCTCACATGGTAGTACCTCTATTTGTGGGAAGAGAAAAGTCCATCTCTGCGCTTGAAGAAGCTCAAAGAAACAACAATGAAATTTTCCTAGTCACTCAAAGAGATGCGAGTGTTCTTAACCCAGATCGTGAGGATGTTTACGATGTAGGGGTTGTGGTTAACATCATTCAAATGTTGAGACTTCCAGATAATACCGTAAAGGTATTAATTGAGGGCAAGTATCGTGCTCGTCTTAAAACATTCGAATCGGGGCCAGAAGGTTATTTCGCCGAAGTTGATAAATGCTCATCAGAAACGAAGGATCCGGTTACTCTAGAAGCTACAATCAGAAGCATCAAAGGAATCTTTGAACAGTATGTAAAGCTTAATAAGAGAATTCCTCCAGAGCTTCTCATGAGTATTTCTTCAATTACAGATCCTTCTCGTTTGGCCGACATCATGGTGGCCCATCTGACGATGAAAATTTCAGAGAAGCAAGAAATTCTTGAAGCTGTAGAAGTGGGGAGAAGACTTGAATTGTTGCTTGAGAAAATGCAAGGTGAGATCGAAATCATCAATGTCGAAAGACGAATCCGTACACGTGTAAAAACACAGATGGAAAAGTCTCAGAAAGAGTATTATTTAAATGAGCAGATGAATGCCATTCAAAAAGAACTCGGACAAAAAGATGACGGTAAAACTGATATTCAAGAGATGGAAGAGCGCTTAGCTGCTAAAAAAATGCCAACAGAGGCAAAAGAAAAAACAGCTAAAGAGCTAAAGAAATTAAAATCCATGTCTCCAATGTCAGCTGAGTCCGCTGTCGTGAGAAATTATATTGATTGGATGCTATCCCTCCCATGGGATGAGTACACAACTGATAATAATTCTGTTCCCCATGCTCGTGAGATTCTTGATGATCACCATTATGGGATGAAGGATGTTAAAGAGCGCATTGTAGAATACCTTGCAGTCAGATCACTTTTAAAAGAAGAAGGCAAGGGAACAATTCTGTGTTTATCTGGTCCTCCAGATGTTGGTAAAACATCTATTGCGAAGTCGCTAGCAGAATCTTTGGGAAGAAG
>JAGOVS010000252.1 GCA_018060625.1 Bacteriovorax sp.
ATATGTGGAGCAGTGACTCCTAGTGGAGCATCGATGACTTTAACTGCATTAGATCCAAACGCTTGGTTCCAGTATAAAACTCCATCCCTAACGGCCTCTTTATATTCAGCTGGGGTATTGGCCGAAATGGCATAAACAATATCTTTGCTGGTATTAAATTTAGTCACATGGGTTACGTCGTCGTTGTTAAATTGCTGGAGAGGGGCCGCTTCAAAGAAGCCAAATCTCTCAAAATTCCCAACGCTTTTTGAGGGCACAAAATTTTTATCCGGCAAATACGGGGACAAGTAATACTTTATTTCAATAGGGGAGGCCTTTCCATCAGTCGCTACTGCTTGAGCGATTTGTCTGATCTCTAAGTGATTAGTTTCTATTTTCGCATTTTCAATATAGGAAAAACGCAAGGGAATCGATTCAAAATTTTCTTCAGCACTGTATTCACTTTTCTCATGATCGCTCGCTCTCCATTCTCCGGCCACCAAAAGTACTGACATGCCTTTATTGAAATCGATAACGATGCTATCAGTTGTTTCCTTGATGATATTCATTTCAGCTAAAACTAAATTTTGAGGTAAGTCAGTTGTGACACTGTTGCCTTGATTGGCCTCGAGCATATAGACTTTATTTCCTCGATGCCTAAAAGTGACAATTCTGCTTTTTAATCCATGTCCCATGGCCGCTGTAGGCTGGTCGATGATTGAGGCCTGTAGAAGAAATTCCTTTTCAAGAGCTGATTTTTGGATCTGTATATGTTCTTGATCCAAATGCAGGTCTGAATGGCCAGCAGCAGGCATTGCACTAAAAGATTTTTGTATTTTAGGATCGGCCATTACTGATGAGTGATTATTCTGTTTTCCACAAGCAATCACACCAGTTAAAAGAGTTAATGCAAAAGTGAGTTTAGTTAAATTGCGGCCCATTCTTTTCATAAACTTGTCCTATGCTAGCGTTTTTTTCAATGATGCCACTTTTATAGGTATTGGGGTGAAATGTAACTAAAATTTACAGACTGTTATTTTTTGAAAGTCGATGGGCCCTAGGAAGGCCCTAAGATTAGATTCTTAGGGCCCATTTAAAAGATTATCGCTGAAGATTTCTAAGTGCTGCAATTCTCTCATCTAGTGGAGGGTGAGTTGAAATGAGTTTCCAAAAAGACGACTTAGACGATATCTGCATAGATTGAAAGTTCTGGTTACTGGCCGCAGTTGATTCCTCGAGTTGAGGATAAGCTCTTTTTAAGGCCTCAAGTGCTGAAATCATCTTTTCTTTTCCAGCTAGGCTGGCGGCCCCGGCATCTGCTCTGTATTCACGATAGCGAGAAAACCAAGCGACGATTGGCATGGCCAGAAAACCAAAAAGGATGTCAAGGCCAATAGTAATCAATGTGTTGACCCAAGGACTCTGAGGAGACTCATCGTCATCGCTTCTAAGCGCCTGAGATATAGCAAAGGCCGCAACTCTTGATAAGAACATAACAAAGGCATTGATCACCCCTTGGACGAGGGCCATCGTGACCATGTCTCCATTGGCAATATGGGCCACTTCGTGAGCAAGGACTCCTTCTCTTTCTTCGTCATTCATTCGATTGAGAAGTCCACTGGAGACCGCAACGAGGGAGCTGTTGCGTGAGCGTCCAGTTGCAAAGGCATTGATGTCTTCAGATTCATAAATACCTACTTCTGGCATAACGGTAAGGCCTGCCGAGCGGGCCAGACGATGAACTGAATTAACCAGTTGGTAGTGAGGTCCGTTACCCTCAATAATTTGAACACCCATCGACCACTTTGCTAACGGTTTTGAAATGAGAAGTGTGATAAGTGACCCCCCAATACCCCAAAGTAAGCAAAAGGCAATGAGGGACCCGTATTGGATTCCACCTTCTGCAATGTAGTGCCCGATTCCGAGCATAGACATAAGCAAGCTGATGGAGACAGAAACAAGCATAGAGACAGCGAAAAAAATAAATACACGTTTTAGCATAACAACTCCTAATAAAGAGATAATAGTTACGAATGACCTTTTTTCTTTTCTTCTATTCTAGACACGTACCAAGAGCTTAGACCAGCGGTAACCAGAATTGAAAAAATCACTAATAAAGAAACTTGGCTTGGGATCTTGATGAAATCAACCACGAGCATTTTTAATCCTATAAATCCTAAAATGGCCGCGAGTCCCGGCTTTAAGTAGCGCAAATTGGCCACCCAGTCGGCAAGAACAAAATACAGTGCTCTTAATCCTAAAATCGCAAAAATATTCGAAGCAAAGGCCACAAACGCATCTTGAGTGACAGAGAAAACCGCAGGAATTGAATCAACTGCAAAAACTAAATCTGTAACCTCGATAACGATAAGGGCCAAAAACATGGGCGTGGCCTTTAAAATATTATTTTCTTTAAGGAAAAAATGATCCCCATCCATTTTATCGGTGGTTGGAATTATTTTTTTGATCATTCGAATAGACCAACTCTCTTTAGCATTAACAGCGTCGTCAGATTCTCTAAGAAATTTTATGGCCGTTACCACTAAGATAAATCCAAAAAGATAAAGGATCCAATGAAAATGATGGAGTAAGTGGGCCCCAATCAAAATGAACAATCCTCTCAAGACAATCGCTCCAATAACCCCATAGAAGAGAATGCGGTGCTGGTATTTTTGAGGGATTTTAAATGAACTAAAAATAAGTAAAATGATAAACAAATTATCAACACTCAAGCTTTTTTCGATCAGGTATCCAGTTAAGAATTGCAGGCCTAACTCTTTTCCAAAATTGATGGCAAACCACAAATTGAAAATGAGCGCTAAACTGATCCATACAGCACTTTCAATAAGCGCTGTTTTGACTTGATTTTTATGCCCTCCTTTTTTAAAGAGACTTAAGTCGATAATTAGGAGTATAACTATAGCTATACTAAAACTCGTCCAAAGCCAGGTTGGGGCAACGGATATTTCTGAAACAATTGAATTCATTGAGTGTCCTTTTAATATATTTTTACTCATTTATTGATATTTCATTATCGTCTAAATTGCCATGTATATAAAATAGATAAATAATCAATTATGATTCGCTTTTAGCAATTCATAATTGAGATGAGCTATAACTTCCCAATTGATTAAAAAAAGGATACTGATATGGCCATGGATTTTACCCTCGCAAGGATCAACTGAAATGAGCTCAGATGCAATAACGCCATTAGAGAGAAAGCCTGAATGGTTAAAAGTAAAACTCCCTGGGGGAGATAACTTTAAAGAAGTAAAAGAGAATCTTCG
>JAGOVS010000253.1 GCA_018060625.1 Bacteriovorax sp.
CATACTTTTTTCAAACTGGAAATTCGGGCTCCCCCCCCCTAGGAAAAATGAGGCCTGACGGCTACTTCTATTAGATTTTTTTTAACCAATATTGGGGTCTGAAAATTGGTCTTCCTTATATAAGAATAAAATTTCCTTTCTGTTAAAAGCTCGCAATTTCATAAATGCACTAAAGGCATCAGACTCAATATCTTGACCATGCGACTTAACAATGGTCTCTGCTTCTTCATCTGAACTTTGCCCATGGTTCATAAGATCTTCAGTTGAACTTGCCAATACAAGGTTAAGCTCGTCAATATTACTGTTAAAACTGATTAATTCTCTCTCACTTAACCCAATTTTTTGGGCCTGATCATTAGTTAAACTTGTGAGCGAGAACTGTTGATCCCCTTCAAGTGTAATTATTCCAATAATGGCCAGAACGATACCGAAATCCCCTAGGCCATTGGTGCGCCCCACGGAAGAGCACATTTTATTAGCATGCCACCCATCACTTTGTATTCCATCAGAAAGACAACCCAAAGTCATGCTAAGAGCGCTCAGACCAAAAAAAACCTGAGCAATACTAGATCCTCCAGAGGCGCTAATTGCAAGTGCGGCCGCTTGAGTCTGACGAGTTGACGACATAAAAAGAGTGAGAGAAAGACAGAGGCTGACAATTAATTTTTTCATTTGATTCTCCTTAAATAAAATAACGTTTTTGTGTGTGGAGAATCAATTTAGCACACTGATTTTTTTTTGAGAAAACCATGAATTTTTTATAGTTGTATCAACATAATAACTATGACCAAACCTCTTTACGATAAAGAGATGAGGCCAAAAGCAATCGCGCAAGGAAGATAAAAAAAATACAGTCTTATATCTTCTATATCCGACTATCCAACTCCTGATAGATTTTATTAGTATTCAATCCCTCAAAAAGTAACCCACACTTAAATAATGAATACAATCTTCCTGGCCCTAACATCATTTTTTATTCTTCAAAGCATTCAGGCCGCAACATTACCCATTGAAAAATCTGAATTCTAAATAAGGAAGACCTTATTTAAGAAAATATAGCTTCAATGGTAAGGGGCCAGAAAAGGCTTATTAAGAATTTGAGAAGTTTTCTGGTGGTTGAAGAAATGATACCTGCAAGTTTCCTTTAACAATCACCATTTTTTTTGCAACTGTCTATTTCTGAAAATAAATAACTTCTATAAGTATTGGCGAAGAAATTCTATTCACTGGGCAACGTTAATTTATAACTTTTGCATTGTTTGATTAAATATGTAAAATAGATTTATAGGAGATATTTTAATGAAAATATTAGGCCTGATATTAATAGTGTGGGCTTCGAACGCAAATTCGACGCAATTTAAAAATGCTACTTCCAAAGAAAGTTATTTTTATTCCATACCTGAGGAATCAGGAAATGAATGGGCTTATTCAGTACCTGAATGCTCAAAACTAGAGGATACGGAAAAAACCTCAACGAAAAAATGCGAAACCTTTGGAGATCATAAGTCTTGCATAACCAATAAGGATATTGAACTTGTAAATCTCATTAGCCAAAAAAAGAAAAAATTTAAATTAATTTTTCACGTTTTCACTTCACTCAAAAATTGTACTACCGATAGAGCAACGGCTTTAAATGGTGAATAGGTATTTCATAGTTAATTAAAAGAGCATCCCCGAGTAGGAATTAGTTTTGGAAATGCGTGACTAATACTTCCTATCGTCTAAGATTGAGTTTTTAACCTTTTGCCTAAAAATGCAAAAACGAGGATGTCTCCTTGTTTTCTATGAAGTCTATGTCTTACGACACATAATCTATCCATAAATATTAAATAGTAGGTTTAAATGAATAGAATTGGTAAAATGATAATTGTTCTTTGTGTGTTTTTTATAGCAAGTAACTCTTATGCTCTCATTCCAAATGCTCTTTTTGAAAAATACATAGGGTGTCATTCAACGATCGAATTTAATGGTGCTCCTGTAGTTAAAGCTCCCTTTGATGTGGAATCTGAATTTCGTAAAAATATTGAATCTGATATTCAAGACCCTGAGACTCGAGAAGATTTACCAATAATTGATATAGCCATTTTTCAAGGATACAATCCTCAGGATAATACTTTTTCCGTTCAGTTTCAGAAATTACTAACGAGTAGAGGTCAAATTTTTAGTGACGAAAAAGGTGATCATTCTGACTTTTACGGGAAGCTGTATCTTGCGGGCCAAGGCGAAATTTTTACGATTCATTCAACAACTGATATTTTGCGTGTCAGTGATTCTCAAATTAGAGTCAGTCTTTTTTTAAAGTATGTTGATTGTGACAGTGAGTGGAGATTCTCATATCTTTTGGAAAGTAAGGCATGTTATTGCTCACAAAATGATTGTTCTTCAAACTAGAATGCAATACATGCCTTAGGAGTAAGAAATATTTCGAGCCGTCAGGCCTCATTTTTCCTAAGGGAGGGGGAAGCCCGAATTTCCAGTTTGAAAAAAGTATGCCGTTAATTCGACCTATACCCGATTCAATCGTTAAGATTAAAGTCAGAGGTTTAGAGTGAGGCCCTTTAGGCTGGTAATTTTAATAAAACCTCATTGATTCTTCTTTGCTCTTGTTCCAACTGCTTTATCAATTTTTTTCCCTTTGCAGAAATAGAAAAAAATTTCACCTTTTTTTTAACTTTTGGATTAGAGGAGACTGCCCAGGAAAGCTACCAAGTATTCCCTCTCGCAAAGGTTATTTAATTTTGAAAAAACTAGGCTTTTACCCGCAGCTAGTTGATTTTTGTCTCCGATTTCTTGAGCAATTAATGCTGCAAATGGGTAAATACCTACTTCAGTTTTTTTTCGACATATTTTAAAATATATAAAGTTAGAAAACCTAAGCGAAGATTACCGATTTCTTTTTCCATTAATCAACCTCATAATATAAGTGACTTTTTTCAAATTTACATATTAAATTTAATATGTAAATTTGAAAGAAACAACATAGTTCAAACAGAATTTTGCCGTATTAAAACTTAATTACAACAACATGGTCTATCTTTATTAAGTCTTAGTTTTAGTGCATGAGTAGAGGCAAATTTATAAAGTTGATTATTTTCGTTTCTTTCTTTTCAAAATCTCGTTCACCTTCTATGCACTATCGGAATTTTTTTGGATTGTTGACCATTGGACTTGATCTATTACGATGCTAATTTGATATCATTATATTTTTCTTTTTGTAAATAATTTAAATAAACTTCTTCAATCTTATCACAATTTCTTGTCTGT
>JAGOVS010000254.1 GCA_018060625.1 Bacteriovorax sp.
TTTAAATTCCAATAATATGCTCAGTTTGTTCGGGTCTCGTGCAAGGATGAGGTAGTCATAACGTCCGTAGCCGCTTTCACGGTTTGAACGAGTTTCATAACGTTTATCTCCTGCAAGGCTAGCCGTAAGCCCAATCATAAAGCCATGGTAAAAAGATTCAGGCTCTTTTTTCCCTACATCATGAACACTCACGATGTGTTCCATAATGTGGTGAAGACCGCTTTGAAATTCTTCCATATCCCCATTGAGAAGGTGATTTAAGAATTCTTCATACCATTCCAGTCCATATCCATTCGCGAGCCACCTTTCAATAATGACCTGGTAAAGATTCCGAATTTCCTGATTGGGGATCGCGAGCTGACAGACAGGACCTCGATTGGTTTCTTCACAAGCCCTTACGGTCAAGTATCCTGTCATCAGTAATAAGCTCCAAATGGCAGACTCTCTGTTTTTCTGAAGATCTGGAAAAACAAAGTTTTCATCAACAACGCGCTCAACAGGAGTGCCGTGTAAAAGGGTTTCAAATTTGTCCTTAAAATTAACGCTCGACTTTAACAAAAGGTCTTTAATGAGAATATTATCACTCGTGTTGACCCAGAAAGGCTTGAGGACGCCCCCATCTTCAATGCAATTGACAATAGACCAAGGATTATAGAGGACAGTATCTCCCATTTGGTAACCATTATACCAGTGTTTTATATCATCTGCTTTTCCTTGGAACCCACTTTTATTGAGAAGTTGGTTTACCTCATCTTCTGTAAAACCAAAAAAAGAGCTCAGTTGAGGGTGTAAGACAGAATGAACTTTTAAGTTATTTAAGCCAGAAAATAAACTTTCCCGTGAGACGCGAAGGATGCCTGTCAGAACGGCCTTAAAAAGGCAAGGATTGTCTTTTAAAGACGTGCCAAAGAATTTACGAAAGAAGGCAATAACTTCATCATAATACCCTTGAAGATATCCCGATTGAATTGGCGTATCGTATTCATCAATAAGGATCATGGGTTTTACACCATGGTGCTGAAAAAGGAAGCTTGTGAGTGTTTTTAAAGAATTTGCTATCTCAGATTGATCCGCTTTTCGTTTCAAAATATATTCAAAGAAATCTTTTTGCCGATTAGAAAGAGAGGAACTCTCCAAGAGATAAGAAAATTCTTCGTAGACCTCGAGAATAAGCTGATAAATATTTTTATATGCCGTTTCAAAACTATCTTCTTTTACATCCTTAAACGTAAGAAAAATGACGGGATACTTACCTTGATGTTGGAGGATATCTTCTCCCTCTTTGGAAACCTTAAGTCCTTTAAATAAATCCTTCGTGGGTTGTTTCTGTACCTCTGGCGCAAAGAAACATCGCAACATAGACATATTTAAGGTTTTGCCGAAACGACGAGGCCGTGTAATGAGAATAACCTCAGCCGCTCCTCGCAATACTGCAGGGATGAAATCGCTCTTATCAACAAAGTCAAAGCCACCTTCAATGATTTTTCTAAAATCACTTTGTCCAATGGGAAGTCTCACTTTCTTGACTGGCTGGCTTTCTTTTCTTGTCTTATCCATTAAGAAACCTTTTTCTGTAATTTCGTTTAGGAGACCATTCATGGAATTATACCACTTTATCCGTCACCATTTTGCGATTAACCCCTCAGCTTTGCTGGAGTTATTGGCTTATTGGTCTGCTATAGATAAGCTCTGAGAGGTTTTGTCTTACAACTTCGTCAAATGGCATAAAAAGCAACGCTTTTTCCCAAGATTCCTTTGCATTAGTAAAATCTCCTATGTCATAGAAAAGTGAACCGAGATTATTATAGGCTTCATTAAGGTGATAGTGATCGGATGGAGGGTAATTTTGAATAGCAGTTTTATAGGCTAAAATTGCACTCGTAAAGTCGCCTTTCTCTTTAAAGTCAATACCACGAATATAATGGGCTCTTGGGTGATTGGGGTTAATGACTAAGCATTTGCTAAGGATTTCCTCGCTTTTTTGAGAATTAAAGTAACTGTAAACAATGGATTCTCGGCATAATATCTCAGCTGTTTCACCTACAATAGCTCTTGCTTTATCCATCCATTTTAACGCTTCTAAAAATTTCCCGTCTTTTGCTGCGACCATAGCTCCCGTAATTTCACGTAAAATTCTTCTACAGCAAAATTTGTATTTTTTTCCTGATGCACAAGAACAAGGATCATAATTATCTGGCAGAAAATTTTTGATACTTTCTCCATCTAATTTATCTCTCTCATCTTCTTGTCTTTCATAGCCCACTGTAGTAGTAGAAAAGAAGTTCTGAGAAAAAGATCTCTTTAATGGATCAAGAAGAGGTTCAAGGTAAACCGCAGGTATTGATTCAAAATCTATCTGTAAGTCTGTAGATAACTCTTTTAAATACTTCTCAGCTGGATCACCTGGAGCTAAAATAATACAAGGTGGATAATTTCCTTTGCTTACTTGAGCAGTTTTGAACAGATTAAACGCTTGTATTGGAGAGAGTTCAGTCTCTACTATTTCATGTGCTAAAATAATTTCACTTGGCAAATCCATAATCATATAAATATCAACCGGTTGACTTTGTACCTGAGTATCAAATCTAAAAATCAACCAAGCATCTTTTCTTTTAAAATCATATTTCTTCACATGATGGCCTGTCTTAATCTAAACTATGAAGCAAAAATATACATTTTTTAACACGCCTACAAGGACCTTCAGAGAGGTGGGTTACTGCACCGGTTCTAAATAGCCTTGCATCATAAATTCCGTCCATATAATCAATCACTGTCTTCTTGATTTGATATTGATTGTTTTTTATTTATTTTTTCAATTTTTTTCTTAGAGAATTCTTTATCAGAATCTATAATTTCTTCAAATTTTTCTCCTTCTAAATCATATCTAAAGCTTTCTTCTAAAGCAGCTTGATGATAAAGAGGAGAGCGAACGTAAAAAACGGCATCGTCAAGTTGTTTAGTAGGTAAGGACCTTTTATAGATTTTCATAGTTTAACGAATGAATATTGGTGTTGCTATGACTCCACTTTGGCCATTTTAGGGTGCTTGGGCTAATTGGTAAAAAATAGATTCGACTACATTGAGTTTTAAATTAATCATGTTATCTTTTTTTGGTGAGTTGACTAAATATTTATTAGCCCAACAATATCTCCGAACATAGGCGATAATATCAGAAAATGTCGCCTCCTCGGGTCCTTTAGAATACCAAGCTGTCGAGCGAACGACAAAA
>JAGOVS010000255.1 GCA_018060625.1 Bacteriovorax sp.
GTGGTTGGACCTTTGGAAAAAATCCATGAGGGATGATCGAATTACCCAAGTCGATATTAGAAAAGTTAAGTCTCGAGAACAGGGAAGTTTAGAGTCTCTTGCGGGGGAAGTTGCAAAATATGCAACGAAGCCATCTTCTTATATTTTTGAGAATGAAGAAGGGGAGGAAGAAGCTTCTCCAAAGGTGATTGAGGAGTTGTATTATGCTCTGAAAGGTCGTCGTCTCATTGGATTTGGGGGCATTTTTAGTAGGATCCGGAAAGTGAAAAAGATGGTTGATGTGGAGGATGCTAATTTAATTCATATTGATGAAGAGGGAGTTTCAAAGCAATGCTCTTGTAAAATATGTGGGAGCACTTTGGTAGAAGAACTTTATGGCTGGAATTTTGGATTTAAGAGATATCGAAGGGTCCCTTTAGAAACACAGAGTGCAGAATATCGATCATATAAAACTCATTCGGATGAGGAGTTCTTTGGGGAAAAAGGAGTGGCGTCTTGTGCAAATAAGGGAGAACAAAAACCATCTTTGTTGTTGGTAGCTTTGAAAAAAAGAGCTGAGCAGGAAGAGGATAATTCTAAGGAAAAGATGGTTTTCTCATGTAAGGTTTCCTCTTCTTTGATTCCTTTGAGAGGTCCTCCCCTTGAAAATTTTAGGAGAGGGCTTTTAGATAGGTGATAAAAAAGTGAGCTTTTTCAAAAGATTTTTTTTGAAAAAGCTCACTTTTTGTCTTTTAATCTTTAGTTATTTCATAATATAGTTTTTCAAATCTCAAAGAATTATTGTTTCTATGTTCATGAAGTGGATGGTCAACATTTCTTGTATTATCCCATTCACTTTCTAGAAAACAATAGATAGGTTTATGTGTTTCTATTTCTATAGAGTTTACTTTTCTCTTTTGTGCTATAATAACACCAGTATAATCATTAATTTCTCTTGTTTTTTTAATGTTTGTTCTTTGAATATTTAATCCTTTGGGATTGTATTGAGGATCAATTGCCCATTTTTTAACAGCAATTTTCGCCGCTCTATAATCATCATCTTCCTGTGTTGCGAAGCTATGAGATGACATAGAAAAACAAAAAATAGAAGCTGCTAAAAGTGATAGTTTTATTGGAAATTTAGTCATAAATCCTCCTAAGTTATATATTTTTTATAAGCCTCTTAAAATAAAGTAGGCTAAGAATTATTTTCCTTTAACTTAAGTCAGTCAAGCTTTTTATCTTGTCTTATGATATTCTTTTTTTGTACAATAATACTGTACAATACTATGGGGGTGAATATGTCACTTGAAATTTCCTATTCTGAAATGAGAAGAAGTCTAAAAGGCTATCTTGATCAGGTTTGCTCTGAGCATAAGCCTCTCCTTGTTAAAAGACGTAAAGGAGAAAATGTTATGCTTCTCTCTGAGGATGATTATCGTTCTTTAGAGGAAACTGCTTACCTTTCAAGATCTCCTGAAAATCTCAAAAGACTTCTAGAGGCACTCAACAGAAAACAAGGGAAAACCCTTGACGAAGTCCATGAAGAACTTGGAATTTGATCTTAATGCTATTGAGGATATTTCTTATTGGATCAAGAAAAATCGGAAGAAAGCAGAGAAAATAATGTGCCTGGTTAAAGAAATAGCTAAAGATCCTTTTAACGGAACAGGGAAGCCTGAGCCTTTAAAACATTCTTTGTCAGGTTGTTGGTCTCGTCGTATAGACCAGGAAAATCGACTTGTTTACTCCGTTAGTGACCAAAAAATTCGAATCCTTTCCTGTCGTTTTCATTACTAGTCGATCTTGTTTTTGGTCTGGGTTGTATGTGACAGAGCGTCATTGCCAAAGGCAATGTGTAAGCGCGCATGTCTAAAAATCGACATGACAGTCTTTATTTGCTTTCGCTCCCTATTTTATAAAAAGTATAGAGTCACCCACGACGCCCGTGGCTGTTAAGTACGAGCGATATTTTTAAGAGCGTATAAGTGTGAAATATTAAAAGTAATTAGAGTTATATGGTAGAAAAATAAATCTACCGCTAACAGTCTGAGAAAATGGTTCACTATTTGCACTAGGATAAAGGTATTTTGTGTTAAGAAGTTTATGGCTACCATCTGACATTTCACTATGAAGATTAAAAAATAAATAATCGCTAAATTTTTTATTTTTTATAACGTATTCTTTGTTGTTATCAATAAATATATCGAAATAACTATTTGCTGTAATATGACCCCATCGTGCTGGGTATAAATGATTGTTAGCAGAGTTCTCAATATATAAATATGTTCCAGAGTGCCAATTTTTTATTAAGTATCCCTCTACTTTTTTTTCAAAAGTGCAAATACTTTGCTTCGAAATAGCTGGTTTCATCCCAGCAAATTCGTACTCCCCTCGGAAAAAAAGAAATTCCCCACGTGCTTTTATCAAATATGTTCCAGAAGGAATATCATCAACTTGCTCCATTGCTAATAAAGGAAAAGAAATTAATAAACCATAAATTATAATAACAAGTAATTTATTTATTATTATATTCATACTATCCTCAAATGGTTTTTTTATTTATTATTTTATTTTCTTAAAATTTGGCATTTTTTTAATTTATCCTTTTTTTAAAATATTTTCAATAAGGAAAAATATTCAATGATTTCAGGAAAAACCAAAACACAAACTAAAGAAACCGGCCTTTCCAAAGTGGATACATCATTTGCTCTTGAGGGAATGCTTCGATCTATTCAGAGAAAGCTTCACCAAGGACATAAGATCGCAATTACGAGATTTGGAACTTTTAGGATTTTTCAACTCAAGGCAAGGGAAGGGCATAACCCACGAACAGGTGAAGCGATGAAAATTCCTGAGAGGAGGATCGTTAGATTCAGAGGAGGGGCAAAATTGAAGGAAGATATTGCCTAAGCTTTTTGAAATAAAATGTGTAGAGGAGGAGGGGCTTATAATCCGCTTGCTCGAGTGACCCTTATCGTAAATAGGCCTCTTAGGACTCACACAATCGCTCTTAAGGGGAAATGGGGAATGAAAATTATCTTTCGCTTCTGTAGGGCCTTCTGTGGGGCTTGAAGATAGGTTTAAATTTCAACAATCAATTTTCTAAAAACTAAAATAGGTCTTCATCCAGAGGATGCGCACTTATGTACGATTGGAAATCGTCCTTGTGCTTTATGACCACGGGTGTCGTGAGGAATGAGATTTTTCTTATAATTTTTTGTCAAAGATCGGTGATATACCCTCTTA
>JAGOVS010000256.1 GCA_018060625.1 Bacteriovorax sp.
GATTAATACATTCAAGTCCTAGTATGGGTCTGCTCATCTTTTCTGTTTTTGCGGGAATCATAGGTTCTATTTCTGAGCTTTGCTCTCAATTTGTCGATGACAACCTCTGTATTCCAGTTATTTCAGGTTTGGGACTATTCCTAATGAATCAAGTGATTTCAGTTTTTTAATTTCTTCATTTTCTTCAAGGGTTCTTAGGTTCGTAATGATTAGTAAACAAAAACCTAAAATTGTGAGAAAAGTCTGGGGCGGTAAAAAGCTAGAGTTCATGAAGGGGCTTAAATCCTCAGCTGGGGAAGAACCCATTGGCGAGACTTTGGAGATAGCTCAAGATCATTTACCTTATTTGGCCAAATTTATTGATACCAGTAATGAACTTTCCATTCAGGTCCATCCAGGGGATGAGTATGCAAGAGTTCATGAGAATTCTTCAGGTAAAACGGAATGCTGGATTATTCTCGAGTCCCAGGATGAAGCCGGTATTTATTTAGGTTTAAGGCCAGGCATCACTCGACAAATGCTACAAAAGGCCCTTGATGAAAAGGGGCCAATTCAAGAATTATTAAATTTTTATTCTGTAAAGGCCGGGGATTTTTTTTTCGTTCCGGCAGGAAGCATTCATGCGATTGGTCGTGATATTACCCTAGCTGAAATTCAGCAGAATTCGGGTATCACATACCGAATTTGGGATTGGGACCGAGTCGATGAAAATGGTATTTCGCGAGAACTTCATGTTAAGAAATCCTTGGACGTCATTAATTTTGAAACGACTAAAAATGAACTTGCCTATTTTTTGCCTAAACAAAATCTTTTTTCGAAAAATGGGTTAGCAGAGATATGTGGTCACCCTCAATTTCAATTGTCCATCCTGAATCTCGAAAAAGGAGAGTCGTATCATTGGGAAAAGAAAAGCTTGGGACGTCCTCGTTCTATTCTTAATCTCAATGGAAAAATGAGAATTAACCAAATACTGATAGATTCCTATGGAGCAGTCATTATTGAAGGTGACGAGTTGGTAGAAATAAGCGCTGAGGAGTCGGGCTCCGCTTTATTGATCTATTAAAAAGAGGCCTTGTCTCTTAGGGGGATAAAAAGCAAGGCCTTTCGTTCGCAGGGAGGGGGGACTTCCCGCGATTTTTTATTATTTTTGCTCACAAGAAAGTGGATAAGTGACTTCGTGACCTGATTTAGCTCTTATTATAATATAATCATTAATGTCTGAGAATTGCGTTGTATCCTCAATATGGATTGTATGTTTTTGGTTTTCAAATTCAACGATTCTCGTTAATCCTTTCTCGTTTGAGCGCGTGCGAGAAGGTAGAGAAGCTAATTCCCGAGACGCCGATGTATCAAACTCATTAAAAAAGGTGACTCGCTTATCTTTTATCTCAAAAATTTTATTTGATCTCGGAGTATGGCAATAGATGCTTGCCTGTGCACTTGTGGCCATTATGGCCGTAACTAAGAGAAGAGTACTAATAGATGCTTTCATAAATGACTCTCTTTTTAAAGATTTCTTATTAATTCTTAGAGCAAGGGGAGTGCCAAGAGTTGGATTGAGAATTTGGGGAGTTGTAAGATAGAGGGAAAGGGAAGTGTCTAAAGTCTATTAGACAGTGTCGAAAAATAAGACAGTTTGAGCATTTGCTTTTCATGTAATTGAAACCAGTGCATAATTCCTGAATGAAATTCCTATTCCCAAGGGATCCATGTATCACTTAAGAGATTATCAAAAAGAATCAGTTCATCTCACAATTAAGCATTTTCAGAGTGAAAACACTCCAGCTCTTATTGTTCTCCCCACAGGGGCAGGGAAAAGTCTCGTTATTGCCGAGCTTGCGAAGGTGGCCAAAGGGAGAGTTTTGGTCCTTGCTCACGTTAAAGAACTTGTCGAGCAAAACCATGCTAAGTATGAGTCTTATGGATTAAAGGCCGGAGTTTTTTCTGCTGGATTAAATCGCAAAGATGAATTTGAAAAAGTCATTTTTGGGAGTATTCAATCTGTCGCAAATGCAGAAGAATCTTTTTTTTCGAACTTCACTTTACTCGTTATCGATGAATGTCATCGCGTTTCAATGGATGCACAAGATGCCTGTGGAGTTTCTCAATACCAAAAAGTTATCGAATTTCTTAGAATTTCTAATCCAAAAATTTGCATACTAGGACTTACTGCCACTCCTTATCGCCTAGGACCAGGGTATATCTATGAATACAATGCTTATACTAAAAAAATGGGTTCAAAGTATGAGCGGTTTTTTAAGAAGTGTATCTATGAGCTCTCCCTTGGATATATGATAAAAAATAAGTTCCTAACTCCTCCTTTAAAAATTGATTCTCCTGTTGCCTGTTATGATTTTGAACGTTTAAAACTTCATCATCAGCACTACCGAATAGCAGATATTGAGTCTTTATTAAAAGATCAAAAAAGAATCACGCCTGTTATTATTCAAAATATTTTAGATTTGTCCAATGATCGGCAAGGAGTGATGATATTCACATCCTCTGTTCGTCATGCAAAAGAAATTATCACTTATCTTCCAGAAGATATGTCTGCCCTGGTTGTAGGAGAGACGGAAGATACCCAGCGCGATCTGATCATTCATCTTTTTAAAGAGAAAAAAATAAAATACTTAGTTAATGTCTCTGTTTTGACTACTGGATTTGATGCCCCTCATGTTGATGTCATTGCTATTTTGCGTCCAACTGAATCAGTGAGCCTTTATCAGCAAATTATAGGTCGAGGACTAAGGCTTTCAGAAAATAAAAAAGATTGCCTCATCCTTGATTACACAGGCCAAGGTCATCATCTTTTTTCCCCAGAAATAGAAGACGAAAAACCTCATAAGAATTCGACACTCGTCACAATCAGTTGTCCCCTTTGCCTTAGAGATAATACATTTTATGGTCTGGTCGATAGCGAGGGAGACATCGTTGAGCACTACGGAAGAAAGTGTCAAAGTGTTTTTGAAGATCCTGAAACTCGCAATCTCATTGCTTGCCAATATCGCTTTCGATTTAAAGAGTGCGATCAATGTGGAGAAGAAAACGATATCGCGGCCAGAGTCTGCCTAAAATGTAACCATCTTTTAGTTGATACTGATAAAAAATTGAAAGAAGCCATGGCCCTTAAGGATGCTCACGTTATGCGAGTTGATAGTATGCATTTTGTGAAAGGCAAGGATTCAAAACACAATGAGCGACTTGAGGT
>JAGOVS010000082.1 GCA_018060625.1 Bacteriovorax sp.
AAAACTCTAGTGAGAACTTACAACCTTTCCAACTAAGTCATAATCTAAGACTTCGGTGATCTCGACCATAACGAGATCACCGATTTCAATAGATTTTCCATCTAAATCATTAATAATCACTTTTCCATCGATATCCGGTGCTTGACCAAAATGTCGGCCCTGGATGAGGAGCTCAGTTTCTTCGTGTTCCCCCTCTATTAACACAGGGATCACTTTTCCTAAATACTCAGCATTAAGCTCGCGGACGATCTCTCTTTGCGTTTCGTAAAGTCTGTCGAAGCGCTCTTCAATAACCTCTTGAGAAACCTTTGGTTGAAGCTTGAAAGCGGGAGTTCCCTCTTCATCAGAGTATCTAAAAATTCCTAGGTGATTAAAGCGAGCTTTCTTCACTCCTTCCAAGAGAAGTTCGAAATCTTCTTCTGTTTCACCAGGAAAACCTACGATGATTGATGTCCTAAGAACTACACTCGGGATTCGTGAGCGAATTTTTTCAATGCGCTCATGTATCTTTTCGCCTGTAATTTTGCGATTCATGCGCTTAAGAACATTGGTAGAAAAATGTTGAACGGGCATATCAAGGTATTTGTTAATTTTCTCTGATGTCGCCATTTTTTCGATAACTTCATCTGTAAGTTCATCCGGGTAAAAATAAAATAAGCGAATCCAATCAATACCTGGGACAGTTTCAAGACCCGTGAGCAAGTGAAATAAATTATTATTTTCATCAAGATCTACTCCGTAGTCGGAGAGATCTTGCGAAATAAGGTTGAGCTCTCGCACCCCTGTAGAAGCTAAATTCTTAGCTTCATTTACAAGAGACTCAACCGAACGTGAGCGAAGTTTTCCACGCAATTTTGGTATAATACAAAACGTGCAGTTGCGATTACAACCTTCTGATATTTTCAGCCAAGCTGTATAAAACGGAGATGTATTTAAACGTGGATCGTATTCTGTATGGATAAATTTTGGAATCTCTACAAATGACTTTTGATTGAGCTTCCCATCTTCAAGTGCTCTTAAAAGTAGAGCAATCTTATTGTATTCCCCTGTCCCAATAATAAGGTCTGCTTCTGGAATCTCTTGTTCTAGTTGTTCCGCATATCGCTGGGCCATGCAACCCGAAATAACCAAGGCCTTACAACGGCCATTTTCGGGATCTTTAAAATCGGCCATATCGAGAATAGTGTCGACAGACTCCTTTTTAGACGCTTCAATGAAAGAGCAAGTATTGACGATAATGACTTCGGCATCATTAGGCTCTTCGGCGATCGAATAACCATCAAGTCCCAAATAACCAAGCATAACTTGAGAGTCGACAAGATTTTTTGAACAACCAAGCGAAGTAAAAAAGACGGTTTTATCGTTAAATAATTTTGTTTCTGTTTGCACTATCGTTTGCCTTAAGTTTATTTGGTAAATTGAAAATACATCTAAATAGTATAGAATTGATGAATAATCAAAGATCTTGGTGGTATTGTGAAAAAAATTCTGATCGTGACCTCTATTCTTATCAGTTGCTTACTCTCTAGCTGCGCAACGAAACCTGTAAAACTCACTCCTCTTCCAAAGAGAGAGCGGCTTAAAGCGCTCAAAAAGGCATTGCAATCGCCCGGCTCAGTTTTTACTGCACAAGAAGAGTCCGAAGAGTTAGCACAAACTTATTTACAAGCGCTGGATGCCCAAAAGCGAGGAGACAACAAAACTGCCTGCAATCTTTTTAGTGATTTGAGCAAACAAAGATCCTTAGCAGTCAGAGATGCTGCTCTTGTGCGAGTACTTTCTACTTGTGATTTTTCAACCAGAGAGCTCATTAATTTATGGGAAGGGGAGAAGATCTCCCCATATCTTGAAGAAAGTTATTATGAAGCCTCAAGATCCTTGGCCTTTCAAAGAAATCTGCTACCATTCGAAGCTGATTTTTCCTTTGCTCTCATTAAATTTAAAAAAACACAGGCTGAAAAGATAAAACTCGTTAATCGGTCTATGGCCATCGCCGAAGAGATTGCAGACCAAAAAAAAATTGAGCTTTATACTAAAAAAAGAAATGAACTCTCCCCTCTTTACAACGCAGAGTTAAATGAAAAAACCATTTATTTGATTGCTAAAGATTTTGAATCCAATCGAAACTTTACGAGGGCCAGAGAGTTATATCAACAGATCATTGATGGAAATTTTCTTTTAGAAGAAAAGATTAAAGCTTACAATTCCTACCGAATCTCATTTAAAGTTCAGAGAGATTTAAAGACATTTCTTATTAAGACATATGAAATGGAAAAATTTCTAAAAAATGAAGTTAGTCAAAACCCTGAAGACCAAAAAACAATTGAGTTCTGGGTTGACTCTAAAATTGCTTTAGCACGCGCCGTTTGGACAGATCACCAAAACCTAGAGGCCCGCAAAATCCTTGATGAACTTCTTGATCTTTCCAAGGGTTCAATCAATCAATTGGCAACGGCCCATTATGTTTACGGATCTCTTCACTTAGAAAACAAAGAAAATGCAGAGGCCCTCAAACGCTTTGAAAAAGCAAATTCCCTGAAAGTCTCTGATCTCTCCCTTTTAGAAAATATTCAATGGGCGATTGTCTGGAATCATTATCTCCTAAGGCACAATAGATTAGTCTTAACATTCGCTGAAACTTTTTCCAAAAAATCTAACAATCCAAACTTTGTGGCCAAACTCAATTATTGGCGAGCAAAGGCCTTTGTAAAACTAGGTCGAAAAGTGGAAGCCAAGACTGTTTTTGAAGAATTGTTTAAGTCTGACTCTTTCGGCTACTATGGTATCCTCTCTTCCATCGAACTAGAAAAACCATTAAACCTTCTTCCCCCCCAAGACATTTTTTCCGAGACAAGCGGAAATGAAACTCTTGATTGGCTAATTGCAATGGAGGAAAAAATATTTTCTCAAAAACTGCTTAAGGAAATTGATTCTCAATTTAAAACCCCCCAAGATCGAGAGAAGGCCATGGGTCTTTACGGACAAACAGAATGGTATCAAGGTGGTATGAGGCAAATATATAATTTCAAAATGGCCCAAAGAAATCTTATGACTGAAAAATATATCAATGTCGTATTCCCTACTCCCTACAGAGAAACCGTTGAGAAAATGTCTCAAAAATATTCGGTTCCTCAAGAACTCATTTATGCAATTGCTCGTCAAGAATCAGCTTTTGTTGCAAGTGAGCGCTCCTGGGCAGATGCTTTTGGTTTAATGCAATTAATCCCTGAAAAGGGAGCTGAACTTTCGAAAAAGTACAGCATCCCCTATCATGATTACAATGATCTCTATAACCCTGACATTAATATTGAGATGGGGACGGCCTTACTTAAACGATTACGAGAAAAATTTCATTCTCAATTTGCTCAATCAACTGCTGCTTATAATGCCAGCGAAGACGTCATCAAGACTTGGGAGAAAGAACGATTCAATGGGAATTATTTTGAATTTATCGAAATGATTCCTTATGAGGAAACGCGAAACTATATTAAGCTCGTTTTTCGCAACTACATCACTTATAAACGTATTTTAAACAAAGAAGAGTTCACACTCGACAAAGACTTCTTTGCAAAACCTTTTAATTAGTTTTTTTTGTTTTTGGAGGAGCAACAAAATTAAAGCGAGCAGCGTCCATTCCTGGATTTATTTTCAAATGAACAAAGGTGAGTGACGATTTTTTTCCATCAGGGAAAAGTAGCTCTATTTTTTTTAACTCTGAAAATTCTTTATCTTTTGCAGAATTAAAGACAAGAACAGCTTCCTTGATCCCAAAGTCCTTTGCTGTCTTCGCTTTGAAAGTGACGACATGAGTTCCATCTCCAGCATTTTTTATATCATAAAGGGCATTGGCGGAAAGACCATTTTTAAGGGAATCAAAAAACTTTATATACACACTGCTCCCTTCCTTGGCCGTTGTTTCTGTGACTTCTCCTTCCTCTCCTTCAATAAAAGGCGCGCGATAGTACCAAGTTTTTATACCATTACTCACAAAAATGACTTGAGAAGGAGTAGAGGTTTCAAAGCGAATATTACCTGGGTACTTATATTCAATAAGCCCTTCTCCTTTTTTGGTTTTTCCCTTCAGGATACTTACATATTCTTGCTCAAACTTAGCAGAAAAACTTTGCGGCAAAAAATCGGCCTTCAAAACTTGAGAAAAAAAGAAAAAACAAAAAAAACAAAAAAAACAAATGGCCTTCATAAAACTCCCTCGAGCTATTTCTAAATCCACAAATTGAGACTCAGCCTATATTGCCGTAACTTTATCGAAAGCTCAATTCACAAAACAAAATTACTCAAGCTTCCTTTGATTGACTCTACTTCTTCAACGTCTTAAAATTTGAAGATGCAAACATCTTTTAAATATCTCATTGGCGTTGATGGTGGAGGAAGTGGAACGCGCATTATTGTCGCCACTTCTGAACTTGAAATTTTAACCCAGGCAGAAGGCCCCCCTTCTGCTCTAGGACAAGGAATAGAAAAAGCGTGGCGCGCGATAATGGCGACGCTTGCACTTGCCTTCTCCAATGCAAAAATCAATGCACCAATGCTTTCTGAGTGTGCGATTGGGCTTGGTCTCTCTGGTGCAAATAACATCATCTGGAAAAATGAATTCTATTTGAGAAATCCTGGATTTAAAAAAATTCTCGTCGACACAGACGGTTTCACGACCTTATTAGGTGCTCACAAGGGTTCTCCAGGTGTCGTCGTCGCTGTTGGAACTGGCAGCGTTGGAATGGTATTAAAAAAATCTGGAGATAGACAAGATGTATCAGGCTGGGGCTTTCCCTCTGGCGATGAAGCTAGTGGCGCATGGTTGGGTTTACGAGCAGCTTCACTGACCCAAAAATCCCTAGATGGCAGAAGAAGTGCAAGTTCATTAACTCTGGCCGTACAAGATCATTGCGGTAAAACACCTGAAGATTTTTTAACATGGTTGGGAGAAGCCAAGCAAAATGCCTTTGCCTCTTTAGCGCCTCTTGTTTTTCAAAGTGCAAACACAGACCCTGATGCCTTAAAACTTCTCCAAAAGGCCGGTTTAGAAATTGCCATTATGGCCAATGCCCTTGACCCTCTTGCAGAACTCCCTCTCTCAATTTGCGGAAGATTAGGTGAAGCTCTTATTCCCCACCTTCCCGATTCAATAAAACAAAGAAACCAAAAGGCCCAAGGTGATTCGACAATGGGGGCTCTGCACTTGATTGCACAAAATCTAAAATGAAAAATATTCTTCATGGTAATGTATTAATTGATGGGTCTTTCTGGGAAGCAGAAATAGCTTTTGAAGAAAAAATTATTTCTATTGTAAAGAAAGGTAAAGAAAATTTAAATCTTCCCAAAATAATACCTGGTTTTGTTGATCTGCATGTACACGGTGGAGGTGGGGCCGATATTATGGAAGGAGGGCATTCTGCACAGACCGTGGCCAAAACCCATGCTCAGTTTGGAACAACTTCATTTTTAGCAACCACAATGACTGCTCCTTTTAACGAACTTGAACACTCATTTCTCTCAATGGCAAAAACTTTTTCTGTCCGTCTTAAATCAGAAGCTAGGCTTCTGGGAGTTCATCTCGAAGGTCCCTATATAAGCGCCCAAAAGCTTGGTGCACAACCTGACTTTGTCAGAATGGGGTCGCTACAAGAAATCACAAAGCTCCATCGTATTGTTCCAATAAAAACAATCACACTTGCCCCAGAAGTTTTTAACCATACCGATCTCATTAAAGACCTCATCACAATGGGAATAATGGTACAAATTGGACATACTAATGGAACTTATGAAGAGGGAGTTAAGGCCCTCAACCTTGGTGCAAAAAGTTTCACTCACCTCTTCAATGCTATGTCCCCCTTTCATCATCGTGCTCCTGGAATGGTGGGAGCTGCAATGGCCCATGCTCATTATGCAGAACTTATCCCTGATCTTCAGCACGTTCACCCTGGGGCCATTAAGGCAGCTTTGCGATCAATTCCCAATCTCTATTTTGTCACAGATGCAACCGCTGCAACAGGAATGCCTGATGGGGACTATAAATTAGGCACTCAAACCGTTCATAAATGTTTGGGAGGCGTCCGCTTAGCAGATGGAACGCTGGCCGGAAGCGCACTCACTATGGATCAAGCTTTTCGCAATTTAGTTAGCCTGGGTTTAAGTATTGAGGAAGCAAGTAAGCGTCTTTCTCAAATACCAGCAGAAATCATCGGAATTATCGACCGCGGAGTGATAAAAGAAAATTATTTTAGTGATCTCTTGGTATTAAACGATGATCTAACTTTAAAAGAAATTTATATTGAAGGGGAGAAAAAATGACAACATTAATGCGCACAGAGGCCTTGGAAGCGGCCAGTGTTATAGAGGAGCAATTTAGCGAAAATCAGCAACTCTTAGATGAAGTCGCTCAGTACTTAAACCAAAAAAATCCCTATTCATTGGTAAGCATTGCCCGCGGAAGTTCTGATCATGCTGCTCAATATTTAAATTTTCTAGCAACGACTAAAATGGGAAAATTAACCACCTCTCTTTCCATGTCGGCCATCACTCTTTATCAAGCAGAATTAGATGTGAGCAAATCGGTAGGGGTTGCCATTTCACAATCAGGACAAAGTCCCGATGTTATCAGGCCCATTGAATATATGCGCTCCCAACATGCTCCGACTCTTTCGTTAGTGAATGATCTCAACTCTCCTCTGGCTCATGCTTCTGAATGGACAATTCCCTTGCATGCTGGTGCTGAAAAAGCGGTTGCGGCCACTAAAAGTTTTATGGCCTCCTTAGCAGCAAGTGCATCACTGGTTGCAACGTGGAAAAATGACCTTGAACTCACTCGCGGCCTTCATCATTTGCCAGATGATTTGCTAAAAGCACAAAAACTTGATTGGACTTCTCCCATAAAAACACTAATGGAAGCAAAAAGAATTATGATCGTGGGGCGAGGTTATGGCCTTTCGCTCGCTCTTGAAGCGGCCTTAAAATTAAAAGAAACATGTTCTATTCAAGCAGAAGCCTTTAGTGCGGCAGAAATCAAACATGGTCCTCAGGCCTTAATCGAAGAAGGTTATCCCCTACTCATTTTTGCTAATAGAGGTCCAGCTCTTCATAGCATGCTCGATCTTGCTGCTGATATGAAGGCCAGAGGGGCCAATGTAATCTTAGCAGCTCCTCCCTTTGTCAAAGAGAAGCAACTCGAAATTCAAACGACTCATGCTGAGGAGTTAGATATACTTGCGGCCATTCAATGCTTTTATTTAATGGTGGAAGAGCTCTCGTTGAATTTAGGATTGAATCCTGATCAACCAAAACATCTGTCTAAGGTAACAAAAACAAATTAATTTTTATGATAGATAAGGGTCAAAGTCATTTGGAAGATTATTCGACCATTGATTCCTGTCGCAGTAAAAAGGAGCATAGACCACTTCTAGCTTTAGGCGATCTGGATCTTCAAAAAAAACAGAATAATATTTTTTATCTCCCATAGGTTTATCCTCATAAAGGGTTGGGATTCCATTCGCCACCAAAACTTCTTTATAAAAAAGATCAACCACTTCTTTGGTCTGGGCATAGATGGCCAAGTGATTGAGTCCAACACGTTTACGGTGAAACCCCTCTTGCAAATACTTTTCTTCAACAGGTGATAAAATGATTTTGAGTGTTCCATCTGAATATGCAGTATGAGTTTTATTGGAAGATAATTTTTCCCATCCCATTTTCAAAAGAATGAGATCATAAAAGAGAACACTTTTTTTATAATCAGACACATTAAGATCTATGTGAGAGAGCTTAGTGGTCTTTATTCCCCACTGCCATCTCGGTTTTTCACCATGACGAAGGCACACGACAACCAAACCAACCACAACCAAAGGTATTACAGATAGCATTGAAAATGTTTGAATATTTTTTGAAAACTCAAACCATCGCACAATTAACTTAACCACTAAAGGCATCGCTAAAAAAAAAGCAGTTACCAACCATCCTTGCCAAGTGATCGGAGTCCAGCCCCACCCATATGTCTTTCTTCTAAACCAAAGATTATTCTTCATATTAGTGTAATTGAACCGATACGGCCTTTGATACTCCTGGCTCTTGCATTGTTACTCCATAAAGAGTGTCGTTAAGCTCCATTGTCTTTTTATTGTGGGTAATGAGAATGAACTGAGAATCAGAGCTCATTTCTCTTAAAAGTTCATTGAAGCGCCCAACGTTAGCATCATCTAGAGGAGCATCGACCTCATCGAGTAAGCAGAATGGGGCCGGCTTAACCAAGAAAATGGAGAAAATTAAACTGACGGCAGTCATGGCCTTTTCACCACCTGACATAAGGTTAACATTTTGCATCTTTTTACCTGGTGGTTGAGCGACAATTTCTATCCCGCACTCAGCATCTTCGATATTGCCTACGATTTTAAGATCAGCAGATCCACCGCCAAAAATAATAGGGAAAACTTTTTGGAAGCGAGTATTCACTTCATCATAAGCTGCTTGGAAACGAATTTTCGATTTTTCGTCTATATGAGCAATGGCCTTCTGCAAATCTTCCAACGAAGATTTAAGTTCTGACTCTTGCACTTTAAGGAAGTCTGAACGAAGTTTTTGACGGTCATAATCTTCAATGGCCTGCCAATTGATATCTCCAAGTCTGCCGAATTCTAATCTATAATTTTTTAATTTTTCAGAACATTCTTTTAAATCTTGGCCATAACGACGAACAAACTCAAATTCTTTGGCTTCAATTTCTTTTGGTCCTTCTTCTGTTTCCATCCAGAACATCGAATTAACATCTTTAAGTTCTTCAAAATCATTTTCGCTGTATTCAAGAAACTTCCCAAGAACGCTTCTAAGATTGATCTGATATTTTTCAAAAATATTGCGAACGTTTTGCTCTTCCTCAATAATGTATTGAGAAATCTTAACTTCAAGTTCAGAAATTTCTCTCTGATGCTTATTAATGGTCGCTGTCATTGTTTTAACTTCGTCTTCACGGTCTTTCATCGAAAGAAGAAGTTGACCAAGGCTATCTTTTAAAAGATTAAGGACATCTTCTTTGTCACTTAAGACAAGAGATGTTTCTTTGTTTGAAGCTTCTAGCTTTTCTAGTTCATCGATAATTTGGTCAATTTCTGTATTGTAATTAGCAACCAACGTTTTGTTTGATTCTAATCGTTGATTTAAGCGTTCAATCTGTCCGTCTAAATCTTCAATTTGAGAGTTTAAGCTCTTTAGGGTTGATTCAAATGATCTTGCTTCCACTTGCTTTTGAAGAAGCTCTGATCGCTCATCTTCAAAACTTGCTTTTTGGACATCTACCTCATCAGCGAGTTCATCATAACGAGAAGACTTATCTGTAAGTGAAAGGGACAACTCTTCTTTCTTGCGCGAGAGTTTCTCTTCAGATTCGATCATATCAAGACGAGATTTTGAAATTTCTTGTTTTCTATTTTTTAGGATTTCTAAGCGAGTAAATCCAGATTCAAAACTAGATAACTTTGCTTCTAATGCCGATTTTTTAGCAGAGAATTGCGCTCTCGCCTCTGCTGCTAAATCGCGAAGAGAATCAAAATCCGTTTTTTGAATTTCTAATTTCTCTCTTTCACTCATTGCCTTGGTCTCAAGAGCTGATACCTCTGATTGTAATTCCGCAACAATGATTTTTAGTTCTTCAATCTTATTATTTCTTGCGACAAATCCTTGGGTCTCATCAATTTCCGCTTGAACTGAAACGAGTTTTGCTCCTCCCAGATTGGCCACTTTGCGACTTCCATCAATTGAGGCAATCGCCTTAAAGCGAATATCTGCAGACAATGTTGCCATGGCGTCTGTTGAAAGATCTGGCACTATAAAATAGCCATCTAAAAAAGCGCTCATCTTCTCTTTAAGCTCAGAACCCATCTCAAGTATATCTGAGAGACTAACAAGATCGTCCCCAAGAATTAACTTTAAGCGGGCCACTGTTTCAGTAGAGAGTTTTTCAGCTCCTACCATTTTTAAATAATCAAGATTTTTCTCATTTGCCTCAATCCAAGAAAACAAAGAAGCGTCGCCTGTTTGAGTGGCCACTAAGGTTTCCATGAATTCAGACAATAAGCTTTGTACGGCTTTTGTGTATTTTGCTTCACACTTAATCAATGTTCCCAGTAGAGCAAACCCCTCAGGGTGAACATTTAAAAAAGACGAGATCCCCTCTTTTTTTCCTTCAAGCGATTTATTAACTTCAACCAATGATTGAAGTTTTGAATCTGTCTGAATAAGTGTTTTTGATTTGATTTGATAATTTTGCTCTAGCTCTTTAACTAAAACAGTCGCTTCATCAATTTGAGCGCGCAAGGCAATTTCTTTATCCTTTAATTCTAGAGAGTGTTTTTCTGCGACACTGACTGCCTCTCTTTCAACGACTATTTGAGTATTCACTCCAGAGTATTGCGTTTCAAGCGCTTCAATCTCTTTTGTTAAATCCGAAAGTGTGGCCGCATACTCTTCTAAGCGAGACGTATTTCTAAAAAGCTCTTGATCAATTTTAGCAAAGGCTTCTTTTTCAGTATCAATTTCATCCTTTAAATCATTAAAGCTTTGAGTCTTAAATTCTAGTTCTTCTTTTAAGTGCTCAACTCGCTCTTCTAATAAAGCAAAGTCATTATCTTCTTCGCCTTTTTTCTCCCAAATTTCTAGTTCCGCTTTAAGTGTATCTAGTTTTTGCTGACGACCTACAAGCTCGGCATTAACTGAGGCAATTTCGCCTTCTCTTGTTTCAATGAGTTTTTCTTTTTCAGATTGAGTCTTGCAAAGATAAACTAAACGCTCTTCTGCTCCGGCCAATTCTTTGGAGATTTGGTTGAATTCTTTTTGTAGTTCTTCGATCTTTGCCGTCTCTTCATCTTTTCTAAAACGTTCTTCTTCTAGACCGATTTCAATGACATTTTTTCTCGTTGATAAGTTTTCAATTTCTTCACTTCTAGCATCAACGACTGTTTTGCTTTCTTTATAATTTTTAAGAAGATCAAATTCTTTATGGGCATGAACGACTAAGTCGTATTTTTCGACTTTCTGTTTTAAATCGCGAGCGCGTTCTGCCTTTTCGGCCTGTCTTTCAAGGGCCTTTAAGTTTTTTTCAATTTCTTGTTGAAGATCGTTTAATCGAGCAAGGTTTTGCTCCGTCTGTTCAATTTTTTTAAGTGATTCTTTTTTTCTTACTTTAAATTTTGTAATCCCAGCAACGTCTTCGATCATAACCCGACGTTCTTCTGGTTTTTGATTAATTAAACGGTGGATTTCCCCTTGGGCAATAATAGAATAGGACTTGGCCCCTGCTCCGGTATCCATGAATACTTCTTGAATATCGCGCAGACGACAAGGAATGTCATTAATTCGGTATTCTGTTTCTCCGTTGCGATAGAGCTTTCTCGTTAACTGAATTTCACTCGGGCTAGAGACTTGATGACCAATATGAATATGTTTTCCATCGTCGTTTTCAAGAATCAAAGAGACTTCTGCAAAAGCAGCAGGAGCGTATTTTGCTGAGCCCGCAAAGATAACATCTTTCATGGTTGAACCACGTAAGTGTTTTGCTGACTGCTCACCCATTACCCAAAATAGGGCATCTACAACATTGGATTTTCCACAACCATTTGGGCCTACGATCCCGGTGATCCCTTCATCAAAATGAATGACCGTACGATCTTTGAAAGATTTGAAACCTTGGAGAATAAGTCTTTTTAACTTCACAAGCGCATCCTTTGCTGTGTGTTATTTATATTATGTGTGTCTTTTAAAAAACTTAATAAATGTGTCATATTGGGTACAAATAGTACACGAGAAAGTGTGAAGGAAAGAGAATGTTAGAGGGACTTTTCAGAGGGAAAAGGCCCGTGAAACGAAATTTTGAAGTTTTGCCCTGATCTTTAAAGGCGAGGGATAACCGAATCAGCATAGTGATTGCGGGAGCAAGTTTGTCCAAGTGCATCTTCAC
>JAGOVS010000257.1 GCA_018060625.1 Bacteriovorax sp.
AAAATTCTTCCGCCTCAGCAAAATTTTCTGCCACCAATTTTCCACGAAAAATATGGGACCAAAAGCTAAATCTATGGTTATGTATTAATTCTTCGTCAGGTATTTCTTTGCCATAATTGCAATTCCACGAATGTAAGGTAAGACGAAAACCACTTGGATCATTATCTATCAAGACGATCTTATCAAAATGATTCACGTGCTCATAAGATCTTTTCGCAATTGTTTCAAGGGCTTTTTCATCAACCAATATTTCTTTGATTAGTTGTTCAGGAATTTTTTTTTGTGCGAGATTTTTAATATAGTCAAGATTTTTATTAACAATACTCTGATTATGAACGTCTCGTGAGAGATTTTTAACTTCTTTTTCGATATTTTCTAGGATTTTTTGTCCCGCATGAGCCATACATTTACCTCTAATCAATATTCTGTTATTTTTTTTCTACGTAATTGTCTTTTATGACCTTTTACTAATTGCACTAATCTGCATTTTTTTCAATCCGCTAAATTTTTTTGCATTCCAACCTATTTTCTTTAGAATGAGTATAGAGTAGCATAAGCTTACAAAGAGCTAAATTGGAGAAAATTATGGAAATTGAACGCAAGTTTCTTATTCATCTACCTTTGCCAGAATTTAAGTTTAGGCAAAAAATTATTCAAGCTTATCTATTCTCCAACGAAGGGAGAGAAATGAGAGTGAGGATTTGTGATCAAGTAGCGACTATTACCATAAAAATAGCTTTGAATAATACAAGTCGTGAGGAGTTTGAAATTCCAATTTCCCTAAACGATGCCTTAAAACTTATTGAGTTAGCTTCACCTCAACCTCCAATATTGAAAATTCGTCATATTACCTATCATCAAGGGCTAAAATGGGAGGTGGATATCTTTGAAGAAAGAAACCAAGGGCTTATTCTCGCCGAGATTGAATTAAATTCTGTAGATCAGATGTTCGACAGACCCTCGTGGCTAGCTGACGAAGTAACTCATGATAAGAGATATTATAATGCATATTTATATCAAAATCCTTATGAAGAATGGTGAAATGTGGAAAATAATTCCTTCTATACCCATCGTGAATGAAAGTTAGAAGTAATGCTTTGAATAAACGTTAAAAATGTATTAATACTATGGAATGAAGAATTTTTTGCCTACAGAATAGTGTTTAATCCTTCACGCTAAAATAAACTGACCCACCCCCCAGAATTTTTCTCTACGGCTCTTCTGAAATCCCATTTTTAACGGTCAACTTAAAAATCGCACAAAAAAAAGACGACATACTATAAACGACAACTTAAAAAGGGCGTAAGCTGTTATTTTTTTTGTTTATTGCGCAAATTTACTCAGTTAATTTTTGTAATTTGACCCATAATCTATCTTAAAGTCTACGGCCTTGTTGAGCGCAAGCTTTCCTTCATACCCAAAAAGATTATAACGTAAGGACATCGACTTGAGGGAAGTATTAAAATTAAGACCTGCCGCTAAAGATTGTGCGCCTATATCACCAATTTTATTAAGATTAAAATTCAGCGTTAAGAGGGTGGTATTAACCTTAAGAGCACCTCCGATCGCTTCGGCTCCTTCATCGCCAAGTCTGTTGTTCGCTAAATTCAGATGCAAGAGAAATGTATTGAATTTAAGGGCTTCCCCTATAAGTTTTCCACCCTCAGCTGTAATCTCATTACGATACAGATCCAGTGATTTAAGTTTGCTAATCATCCATTTTTCCCAAATTACTTTTGACCACAATGTATTGATGCTTAAAAGTTTTTGTCGCCAGTCATTAAATGAGAACTTAGGAGAGTGATTTATTACAGAAACAGATTTAGAATGTTTAATTTCAACAGGAACATTTGAAAAGTGAATTGAATTTGATATTCCTTTTAAAGGGAAAGAATTATCTTTCTCTCTAAAACTAGTTTTTAACTCTACTTTTAAACGTTCTAAGCATTTATCTGCCAAACGAACTCCTTCACAATTAATAAAATCATCAGTGTTTATTCCAAGAAGTTTCATCATCTCTTTGATAATTTTGTCACTTCCATCTGTATCTGCTGTTAATGAGTATAATTTATTCCTCTCTTCTATTAAATGATTTACATTATTTTTTAATTCATTATTCTCTAAAACAAGTTTGTTAAATTCTAATGATTCTTTTTTGTTTGTGGTTATTATTTCTTCTTCTCTTCCCACTTGAGATCGCTGTAAGGAAAACAATAAAAATTTTTCTGTCTCGTACACTTTTTCATTTAATTTCTTGTTTTCTAACGATAATTTTTTTATTTCTTCATCTTTTTGGAAGTTAAGAACAGAGAGATAGTGAATGGTAGATAATAGATTATCATTTTGTCCAGGAAGAACTTTCCCAGAGTATCTTAGTTCATTATTATCTTCTTCTTCCATACAAATCGACTTTTGATTAAACGCACACACGAGAAATGCTGTGCTGATAAGAAAAGATGTAGCTATCGTTTGGACAGGATTTTTAGACAACATAATACACTCCTTCTATACACTTTATGATTAAAATATATTGCACATAACGCTTTCATAAATAAAGAATTCATCGGTATTACTAAAATATCTACGATGGTCATATGCTATTGGTAAATGCCTTAGTAATTTCATTTTTATAAATCCCCATAAAACTAAATTGTTGATAAATATTTTTTACCTTTCGATTTTTTGAAAGAACTTAATCAACTTAATTTTATAGAAGAACTACAACATACTTTTCCTTTCGTTGTCAACTTTATTTTTTTCTCTCTTTAGATTTTCATTGTCACATTTCACACACAAAAAAGCTGTTCATAAAAGACTTCTAAATGAAAAAAATCCATTTTCACGTAACTTCAGCTGAGCTCATTATCTTACGTGAAAATCAATTTAGCCATTTTCGCGTAAGATAATTTTATGTTATAAAGTTACGTGAAATTAGATCAAGGGAGATAAAATTTATGGACAGGACACCATTCGTAGGAAGAAAATATGAGCTGAGTTTGCTCAACGATCTGCTAGAGAAGAAGGTAGCCAGCCTTGTTGTGATAAGAGGTCGACGCCGAATTGGTAAAAGTCGCCTTGCGCAAGAATTTGCTCGACACAAGAAATATTATGTTTTTTCTGGCTTGCCTCCTACGAATAATACAACCGCTCAATCTCAACGTGATGAGTTTGCAAAGCAACTCGCACTTCAAACTGACATAC
>JAGOVS010000258.1 GCA_018060625.1 Bacteriovorax sp.
CGATTCCATCAGTAGAGCAGTTGGAACATTTTTTTCAAAGTCTAACTGAGTATGATTTAACTCCATTGCAGAATCTTGCTTCTATTGAGTATGGATATATTTCCCGATCAAGTGATGTTGAAATCTTGCAGTATGGGCCTTTAGTTTTTGATGAAAATCGCTATTTAAAATCTGTCTATGTTGGAAAAGAATTGCTTGAGAGAAGGGCCCTTAATGAAACAACTGCGAAAATATTGACGGAATTAGGGTATCGAAAGCAAATGGGGTATTTGATGCCTCCTCAAAATATTGCAAAATTATACAGAACTATTTATGAGCGATTATTGAGTTCCGCGAGATTGAGTGGTGTTGATCAAAGTGAAGTCGTTTTTCCGGCCCTGAGATTTAGCCGAGGGATAGTCGTTCAGTTTGTAAGACCAGGAATTGACCCTATTCCAAGACGAGTTGATGGATGGCAACTTCTTGTTCATGCAGTGGAGTTACCAAAAGATCAATGGGTGCAAATGGTCCAAGAAAAAAAGATGATTTTAGGTACGGAAATGTTTTTCCACGACATCGGACACGTGGTGGATATGATTGAGCGTCCCCACTATATGAAGGAATACCGCCATTTTGTACTTCAAAAAAATGAAGTGCTTAAGGCTTTACAGAATAAGCATCAATGGCTTGGGGCCTGGCAAAAATATGGGCCAGTCATTTCCAGGGGTGATATTGAAAGATATCTAAATGAATTTTTGTATTTGCCTAGTGAAAAAAATAGTCAAGAAATTAAAAAGCTTATTCCGCATTTAAATTTAGAGCAACCTTCCACGAGAGAAGAATTGAGAGATTTCTATGAGAAAAAAGACAATCTTAAACAGGCCATTCTTTGGTTAAAAAAACGTTACCTGCTTTTTTCTAGTCACGGTGGAGCTGCCCGTGATTGGAGTGTAAATCGCTATCTAACTCCTAAAGATATGAATAATGGGTTTTCTGAAATTTTGCAAGAGGAAGCGAGTTTTTATAAACATGTTTCAGCAACAGAAATGAATCAATGGGGTTTTGAATTGCCAGGGAATATGGATAAAAACTATCGAGTGTTTGAAGCGAGTGACCTTTTCTTGAGGCTTCAGTATTTAGTTGAAACACATGGAAAAAAAGAGATTCCCAATGAGATAAAGGCCCATTTAGAGCAACTGGCCCAGGAACACGGGGAAGGAATAGATCTATTTATTAAAAAGATGATCGCCCTTCATCTTGCTGAAATCCATTACCGGATTCAATCCAGTTTATTGTATAAAATCTCTCCAGAGCAAATCGCAAAAGATACATCTCTACTTTATAAAAATGAGCAGGGGTGGAGAGAGTACCGCAAATCGGCCACTTTTAAGTACTACTCAACTTACCCTAAATTCAGTGTTCAGTGGTATTTGGGCGTTGATGTCGCTCGAGCGGCCCCTTAAAATCTCAAGGGCATCCCACGTCACATTACCGGACTAAAGTTATTCACTCGGGTACCGATAAGTCTTAAAAATCTCTTGGAGAGGTACTTATTAGAACACAACTACTTATATTTTTTATGCTGATCATCCAGGCACCGGCCTGGGGTATAGAAGAAAGTTATAATAAAGATAGGACACTTGATGTCCCTTATAGAGAACAAGCAATCATTGTGACTAAAGAGGGCTTTTACCCCAATCGTTTGATTGTTTTTAAAGGTGAAAAGGTGCGCTTTTTTGTCACGGCCGTTGGGGTTGAGTCGGCCTGTTTTAATATACCCGATAAAAACGTATTCAGTACGGCCAGTCCGGCGAAAATAACAGAGGCCGAAACGTTTTTTGATAAGGCTGGAACCTATCAATTTAATTGCCCCAACAATACATTCACTGGACGAGTTATGGTTTTAGAGAAAGCTTCCGATAGAGAAGAGAGTGCTAGGCGAGGTCTAGCTTCTGATACGGTTAAAATTTGGAAACCAAAAGAGACACCTAACGAATGGGTACAAATTAAACGTGAAGAATTAAGAAATTTAAAAGGTATAGGCAGCGATGTCTTAGATCTGGATTCAAACGATTAAGCGAGAGTAAATAAAGTATGTCAGTTTTTACGGATGCCATTGACCAATTTCTCTATCCAATTAAAGAGCTTCTTGAAGATAGTGGTGTCTCTGAAATCATGATCAATGGACCCAAAGAAATATTTGTAGAAAAAAAGGGATTGGTTTATAAAACCGAGGCCCAATTTCACAATGAAGAGGCACTGGTCTCAGCGATGAGAGCGATCGCCCAGTCAGTAGGCCGCCGAATTGATAAAGACAATCCTCGCCTTGATGCTCGTCTTCCCGATGGCTCTCGAATTCACGTCGTCCTTCCTCCGATGGCCAAGAATGGAACGACGGTGGCGATCAGAAAATTTTCAAAAGAAAAACTCACTCTTAATGACCTGATTAGTTTTGGCTCTCTTTCAAAAGATGCCGCTCGTTTTTTAGATATTTGTATTTATCTGGGAAAAAATATTATTGTCTCAGGGGGAACAGGTTCGGGAAAGACGACGATGCTAAACGTTTTAGGTTCTCGCATTCCCAAAACTCAGCGTCTCATTATTATTGAAGATGCTGCTGAACTTCAAGTCAAAGCAGAGCACGTCGTAAACTTTGAAACAAGAAAGGCGGACTCCGAGCGTGGAGTGACTGAAGTCACCATCCGCGATCTTGTCGTTTCAGCGATGAGACTTCGTCCTGATCGCATCATTGTTGGAGAGGTTCGCGGTGAAGAGGCCCTTGATCTGATCCAAGTTATGAACACAGGTCATGATGGTTCAATGGGAACCGTGCATGCCAATAATCCCGTTGATGCGTGTACGAGACTAGAGACCCTTTGCTTAATGGGTGACACCAAAATTCCAGCTGACGCCATTAGAAAAATGGTGGGATCGGCCATGCAGATCATTGTTCAGTGTTCGCGCTTTCACGATGGGGGAAGACGGACATCTCATATTTCAGAAATTATCGGGATCGATAAAAGTGGAAATTATATTTCTCGCGATATTTTTAAATGGATACAGACGGGAAAAGATCCTGAGACCGGAAAATATTTAGGAGAGATGGTGTCGTGTAATTATGTGCCGACTTTCTTTGAGGATATTGTGGTTAATAAACTTCCTTTTCCTAAGAGCAGTTTCTTGGCGCCTGAGTGGTATAATCAGAAATTGAAAGGGGAAGC
>JAGOVS010000083.1:0-9113 GCA_018060625.1 Bacteriovorax sp.
AGGAAAGAGAGAGCAGATTTTAGTTCTTGCTCGTGCGGCCATTGCCGCTGGGGCCGATGGTCTATTTATGGAAACGCATCCAGATCCTTCCAAGGCCCTCTCGGATGCGGCGACTAGTTTACCACTGGATTCCATTAAAGGAGTTGTCGAGCAACTTCTTCGCATTTATGAGGTGGTGTAATGGCAAAGCCTCTCTATGAAAAAGTACGTTTAAAAGAGTACGCAGAAAAATTTAAAGATAAATTAAGTAAGATAAAAGTTTGCGTTTTTGACATTGATGGAATTCTCACTGATGGTGGGATTACGTGGTGGGGTGAGGACATAGGATTTAATCGGACATGTCATATTCATGATGGGTATGGATTTAAAATTTTAAGAGATGCTGGTTTAAAAGTAGGGATTATTTCTGGGGGCGATAGTATTGGCATGCGCAAGCGATTTGTAGAAACACTGAAGCTTGATTTTGTTTTTCTTGGCAATGAAGATAAGCGCGAAGCCTACAAGAGTATTTTGGCCTCAGGTTTCAAAGATGAAGAAATTCTTTTTATGGGAGATGAATTTATCGATCTTCCTATTTTGAAGCGAGTGGGATTTTCTGCAACCGTTCCTAATGCCAGTTACGAGATTCAAGAAGCCGTTGATTATATTACCCATCGCGAAGCAGGAGATGCTTGTGCTCGAGAAGTGATGGACATTCTTCGTTACGCCCAAAATTTACCAGTGAAAACTTGGGAGTTTTAATGTCAAAATCTCCAGAACAACTTTTTGCTGAAAAAATGTGGAAACTTCGAATGGTTATGGATGAAACGATGGAGTTTCCGGCAGAATACTTATTTAAGTTCATTGTACCATCTTCAGAAGTGCATGCTCTCCTTTCTATTTTAACCGGAATGGATATCGATGAGCGCGCCTCGAGTGGGGGAAAATACATAAGTGTCAGTGCCAAACAATTATTTTCTAGCAGTGATGAAATTATCCAGATTTATAAGAAAGTCGCTGCTGTTAAAGGAGTCATTTCGTTATGAGTAGACCAGAATCAAAGCGCAAGATTGCCTTAGTTATTGGGGCCGGAGCCTTTGGTACCGCCATCGCTCAGGTATTGGCCTCTAATTTTGAAAAGGTTATTTTAAAAGTGCGCTCGGAAGATGTGTATCTGGCCCTCAAAAAGGGAGAGAATTCGGTTTATCTTCCGGGACTAAAAGTGGCCAGTAATATTGATGCCGCTCTCACCTGGGAAGAAGTTGATGCTCACAATGCTCGTGATATCAACTTAATTGTATCGGCCTTGCCTACAACCGGGATTGCAGAATACTTCAAAGAAAATTATGACCGCTTCCTGGGGTATTGGGTTAACGGAGTCCCTCTTCTTTCTCTCTCTAAAGGAATTGATCCTGACACATTAGAATTATCTGATGATCTCTTTTATGAGAATTACCCTCATTTTAAAGATCTTTTTTGTTTTCTCTCAGGTCCTTCATTTGCTCATGAAATCATGCAAGAACAAATTACCTTAGTAACGATTGCTGGTCGATCGAAGAGAATTTTGGAAGAAGTGATCTCTATGGTGAACACCCCTTATTTTAAAGCATTGGCCAGTTATGATGTTAAGGGAGTGCTCTTAGGAGGGGCCCTTAAAAATATTTTAGCAATGGCCGGAGGAGTTATTGAAGGACTTGGTTATAATCATAATACCAGGGCCGCCATGATTACTCGTGGTATAGCCGAGATGTTGCGTTTTGGAATTGTTTATAATGCCAGGCCTGAGACTTTTTATGGTCTCTCCGGTATGGGGGATCTTATATTGACCACCACTGGGGAGCTTTCCCGCAATAAAAACTTTGGGCTAGAGCTGGCGAAGGGAAGAAGTCCTGAAGAGATTATTAGTTCTCAGCGAAATGTGGTCGAGGGTTATAAGACTGCAAAGGCCGTTCATTTTATCAGTGAGCGCTACGAGATACGCGCTCAGATTTTTAATGGAGTCTATGAAGTATTGTATGAGAATGCTCCTCCTAAAGATGTGATTTCAAGAATCATGAAAACTCCCTCAAAGTTTGAGTTAAGTTAGGATGAAATATTTTTATCTCTCCATTTTGCTTTTTTCATCTGCTCTTTTTTCAAAGAATTTTCCTGAAGTAAAAATTCCATTGATCGTGGAAACCTCGATTTTCTCTGATGAGCTTAAGGCGCAAGACTCCACCCATGGGAGGTGTATGTTTGCTACGAAGGATTATCAATCAACAGGTTTTGGAGTCACTTACAGAGAGGGATTCTCTATCAAAGGTCAGTTCGGCTGTGTTTATTATTGTGGGTGTTTGGGAAAGGCCTATTATGTTACTCACGTTTATAGGAAGAAATATTTTGATTCGGCCATCTGGTCTCGTGATACAGGAGGGGCAAAAAGGGCGAAGTGGTTTATTTGTCCTCATTCTGTCGATCAAGACAGCTGGTCTCCCATTCGTGATGAATTAGGAAGAATCATTAGTTATAAAGTCAGAGAGGATAAAAGTTTTTTTAGTCCTCATGTTGTAAACGAGTTGAGCGAATTAAAAAAATGGGAAGAATTAAAGTGTAAGAATTAAAGTGATTCTTTAATTCTTGCAATACTTACTGTTTCTCCAAGATTGACAAGAGAGCCATCTTTTTTCTGAATAAAATAGGCAGGAACGCCGACCAGGCCATTTTGGCGCAAGAAGCTCCCAATAACTTCATCTCTTTTTGTCCAATCACCAATTAGTAATTTGATATTATTTTCGTTCACAAATTGTTTAAATTTTTCCGTATCTAAAACAAGTTTTTCATTAATCTTACATGTAAAGCACCATTTTGCGGTGAAATCAATAAAGACGACCTGTTGATTTTCTTTATGCTCTCGCATTTTTTCTGGAGACCATGCCTCCCAGTTAAGTCCATGGGCCAACTTGTCTCTGATGAGAGCGGTTTGTTCATTCGTGCTATTTATGATGGTTGTCGTGCTTAAATTAATATAAAGAGCAAAAGACAGAAGAAAAAAAACTCCTCCCATCCATTTTTCCTTTTTGAGGAGAGTGATTCCGCTAAAAATAAAAACAAGTAAAGTTGCGAGTTTGATGAGATGGCCTGATCCATCGACTAATGCATTGTAGACGTCAAAGAGCCAAAGTGCAGTGAGGATGAGGGTTAAACCTAAGAATTTTTTTACATGATTCATCCAGTGCCCAGGTTTGGGAATAAAGGAGACGAGTGAAGGAAAAAAACCAGTAAGTATAAAGGGAGAAGCAAGACCTAAACCTATCATGATAAAAACCAAAAAGATGGTAAGATGAGTTGAGGTAAATGCAAAGGTAAGGGCCGTACCAAGTAGTGGAGCACTACAAGGAGTCGAAAGGATTGTGGCCAATACTCCACTCAAGAAGTCACCTACAAAACCATCCTTTGTTTGGATGTTTCCCAATTTTTTTCCACCTGGAGTTGAAAACTCAAAGAGTCCAAACATGTTAAGTGCAAAGATAAAAAGAGTAATGATCATAAGGGCGATAAAATTGGGAGATTGAAGTTGAAAGCCCCATCCCACTTGAGTACCAAGGGATTTAAAGATCAAGACAACGAAGCCTAGAGCAACAAAAGTGGCAAGAATACCCAGAGTATAAAAAAGATTATGGCGTAAAATGACTTTTCTTGATTCATTTCTGTATTTAACAAGCCCAAAGAGTTTGAGTGAGATAACGGGTAATACACAAGGCATAATATTGAGAATGAGACCGCCGAAAAAGGCCAAAGCGAGATAATAAAAAAGAGAATTGCCTGGCGTACTTAAGCTTTTTGTCTCGGGAAGAAGTGGGGAATGAGAACTGACAACATTTGAAGGAGTGCTTGGAAGCGGAGCTCCTATTAACTCAAACGAAGAGAATTTCTTTTCAATAACGATGACTTTTCTTTGAACAGGGTCATTATAGAGAAATTTGATAAGATAGGGTTTTTTAAATTTGCCATTGATAGGAAGTGCTTCTGGAGGATTAGAGTACTCACCATCCCAGTTAATTTCAACAATCCCAAAGAGACTGGCCTCTTTTACCGTTAAATTCTCGTGTTGAAAATCAAAGGGAGGAGAGGGGAAAGAGTAGAGAAGGTTGGAGTCTTTTAAAAAAGTGACATCGGTCGTTTTCTTAACTTCATAAGTTAGCACTAGGCTTTTCTCATTCTGACCTTTCATGAGCTTTAATTCAAGGTAATCAGGCAGAAGGGCCACCTTAGGGAGATTCATAAAACGCGAAGCCAGTTCTGTTTCAGAGAGCGGAGAGAGAGTTTCACCTTGAAGGGAGGAAATGAGTCCAGATTGAAGTTTAAAGCTTATTTCTTTTTGGCCAGGGATACAAATATGCTTACAAACCAACCAAGAAGAACTTAAAGTCACTTCTTTGCCAGACATCCTATTTATATCTGATTTTTCCAAACGATAAAATAGGGTATAACCCCCTTCATACCCATAGGCCCACTGGGTTCCATTTTCAATAAATCGTCGTGGCGTAGGCCATTCTTCCTCGCCTAATTTGATTTCTTTCTTATGAATGACAAATTGATTTTTAATGGCAAGACCAGCATCACCGGGATTTTTCCAATAAGTATGCCAGTGCGGAAAGTTCTCAAAACTTATGGCCAGAAAAGATTTATTATCGTGTTTATAGGTTTGAATAATCAGCTTCACTGGTTGCGCTGGAATTGCTTCTTCAGCATACAATGAAGACGTTGGGAGGTATGTTAAAAAAAAGAGGACAAGCGATAAGATAAATGCAGGCATATATTCTCCGATAATTCAATGGCACTAAGGGCATTATCGTCTTCTTCACTTACAAAAACAAGCATGCAAACGTTTACAAACTGAAATAGCTTTTGGATACTAGTAAAGCAAGTGAGGCACAATGCTTTTAAAAAAACTTCTCAATGTATTAGATCTCTTTTTGCCAGAGCAATTGCCTCAAGACGTCGGAGCTGCGCTTCTCTATAGGGGGAGAATTGTAGTGGCCACCAATCTTGTCAGCATTGCGGCCTGTTTGATTCTTTTTATGGCCGTCCTTGTCTTAAATCTCTCTGTTTCTATAAAATTCGCCATTATTTGTTCGATTCTTACTCTTGGAGGACATCTTTTTTGTTTAAAAAAATATGTCAAAAATTTTGAACAAAATCTACTTATTGGTGCAACGATTCAAGTTTTAGTTATTAATATCATGGTTTATTTTTCTGCTTTTTCTGAAAAGGGAATGGGATTTTTTGGACTAATTTGGTTGATGCCTGTTTTTCTGATGGTTGCTTTTTATTTTGATACTCATTTTAGTTTTCTCTTTTCTCTTTTAAACTTTTGTCTTTTTTTAGGGATGAGTTTCCTCAAATACCCCCAATTTTATAGTCCCATTAACGATACTCCCCATTTTTCAATAACTTTTTTTATTTTTTTGACCATTGTGATAGTTTTTAATTATTCTCTGGCCTTTATTTTTGTTTTCCTGAGTGAAGAGTTGCAAAGAGAGGTTATAAAACAGAGAGACTTACTTGAAGAAAGTGCAAAATTTCAGTCGTTAGGACAAATGGCCTCGACGCTTGCTCATGACATTAATAATCCGCTTTTCACGATTCAGGGGAAATTGCATCAAATGAGAAATCTTCTCTCCCGAGATCAACTTGACCTGGAGAAGTGCGAACAAATTGTAGAAAGTGTTGAGACCACGATCTTAAAGCTCTCCCAGATGGTAAAGGGAATAAGTACATTCGCCCGGGAGGGGCGAGGTGATCAAATGGTTTCGGTCAGTGTCGCGGAATTGCTGGAAAGCAATTTAGCGCTGGCCATAGATCGCATTAAAAGCTCAGGGATAGAGTTAGAAATTTCAATTGATCCAAGTGCTCATCTCATTTGTTATCCCTCTTTTATTTCGCGAGTGATACTCAACCTCTTAAACAATGCCATTGATGCGCTTGAAAGTGCGCAGACAAAAAAGATTGAAGTTAAGGCCTGGTCTGAAAAAAATTGGATCAATATTTCGGTCACAGATACAGGGGGAGGTGTTTCAAAAGATCTGGAGAAAAAAATATTCGAGCCCTTTTTCACAACCAAAACTTTGGGGAAAGGTACCGGACTAGGCTTGTCGATTTCTAAAGGATTGGCCGAAGTCCATGAGGGAGGACTTATTTATCAACGAATTGATCAAAAAACAGTTTTTCTCTTGAAGATACCAAGTTACGAGTAGAGACCGATTATTTTTGTCAGTTTTTAATGTTACGCTTTTCGCAAATAACACTTAAATTATTTTACAATCTTCCGAAAATTCAATAGGGACACTGGCCTATTTTTATACGGAATGAAGATTATGAAAAAAACGAATCGATTAAAGACTTCCTTTTTGATTTTGCCCTTGTTGGCATCTTGCTCAATCGATTTTAAAAAAATTGAGCAGAAAGCGGCGCTGATGAATCATTACGAATTAGTCTCATTAAAGTTAGCAAGTGAAAACCGAGAACTTCATTCTGAGTTAAAGCGAAAAGAATTTGAGATTGAAAAGCTTAAACAGGATAAGGCCTACTATGAAGCGAAGTACGGCCAAAAGAAGAGTAGTACTGGTGAACATCAGGCAGCAGCTCATGATACTCCCCATGAGACAGTTCATGAGACATCTCATGCTGCAGATCACAGTGCCGATCACGGACGCTCGATTGCAAGTCTCGCTCCATTAAGGGCCCACGATGAGGGAAGAAAAGATTTTGTGGAATTCAAAACGTATAAATGGCATGCCGATGACCTTCTTCAAATAGCGGATAAGGAATTTAAAGAAAAGAACTATGAAAAGGCCGCTCAGTTTTATACATCGCTTTTGAATAATTATCCCACGAATAAAAAAATCACTGATGAATTTTATTTTAAAGCAGGTATTGCTTCCTATGAAAGTGGAATCCATCATGACTGGACTCTTGGCCATTTTGAAGCCCTGATGTCGAAATATCCTAGTTCACAGTATTATCGAAGTGCGAGACTCTGGGTAGCACTGACCCATATGAAGATGGGTGACAAGAAAAAGTTCTATTCAACAGTTGAAGAATTCCGGAAAAAATATAGAAATACGAACGAGTGGAAAATTTTAAGTTCATATTATGAAAAAATAGAAGAGAAAACGAATGAATAAAATATTTTTATTATTGATGATCATGTCTTTTAGTGTTGCTGCGGAAACAATTCCATTTGGTCGCATTGTCGATATAAAAGGGGAAGGTTTTATTTCTTATGAAGGTAAAACTCGAGCGATTCGAAAGGGTGATTCGATTGAAGTCGGAGCTGAAATAGTGATTGAGCACCGAGGACAAGTGAGTTTCACTGACAATGCAGATCATCGCTACCATTTAGGAAATTCTAGTTCTGCCAGCGTAAAATCTAAGGCAATTGAGCTGCGCTCTGGAGATCTATGGTTTCAGTCTTTAAATAAAAATGATACCTATAAAATATTTACGGCCAATGCGACGGTGGATTTTCAAGGGGGCGAGGCCATTTTAACTTATGACACAGTAAAGGGAAAATCCCAAATAATGGTCATCAATGGAATAATGAAATTGTCTAATCTTCGAGCGAGTGAATTAAATCTCAATGTAGGGGAAGGGCATTTTTCTTTTGTAGATAACGCCTATGAAGAAGGGGCCCCTCGAGACCCGACACCGGTTGGCGAAAAAACGTATGGCCAATTAGTCTCTCTTTTTAGTGGTCTTTCTCCCATGGATAAAAACTCAGAGGCCATTTTTAAGGACCATCATCAAGAGCATGGTGCAAAACGTGAGGTTGCCTCTGTAAAAGAAGAAATTCATCATCCTCATTCTCCTGAGAAGCAGGAGGACAAGCAAAACGCAAAATTAATCGAAGATTATAAAGAACACTTGCTTGCCAAAACGCATCTTAAAAAAGCAAAAGGACTCGTTGTTCAAAAGACTCAACATGGGAAAAAGCCCACAAAATCAACAAAAGCAATGGTGCATATATTTGGACAAAAAAAGGAAAAAAGTTTCGCCTATTCAATAGCGGCCCCAGTTGTAAAGTCACGAGCTCCGGCCTCTGTCTTAGAGCAAGAGGAACCGCACACCAATATGCCCTACACCAAAGATTTTAAAGATAAAAACAACGAAAGCGATAAACTGATTAATGAATTAAAAGATCTTTAATGAAATTTTTTAAATCGGTCAATTGCTATAGCACTCACTAAAAGTGAGAATGGGTTTTATATGTCTAAAGTATCTTCTACTAAAGCACTGACTTATGATGATGTCTTAATTAAGCCAGCATATTCCGAAATTCTTCCAAGTGAAACCAAAACACAGGCATTGTTTTCTAAAAACATTCCACTCAATATTCCTATCGTCTCAGCGGCCATGGATACAGTCACTGAAGCCCCGTCGGCCATTGTTTTAGCTGAAGAAGGTGGTATTGGTGTAATCCATAAAAATTTAACACCCTATCGGCAGGCCGAGGAAGTAGAGAAGGTCAAAAAATTCGAAGCAGGGATGATTTTAAATCCAGTGAGTGTCGATGAAGAAACAACCTTGTCCTATGTCATGGATCTAAAAAAACAAAAAAAAATAACAGGTGTTCTTGTTGTCGATAAAAATAAAAAATTAGTAGGGATACTCACAAATCGAGATTTACAGCTTGAGAGCAACTTTGATCAAAAAGTTAAAGATGTCATGACTAAAAAAGAAAAATTAGTGACGGCAGGTCCAAGTATTACGGTTGATGAGGCCAAGAAATTACTTCATAAGCATCGAATTGAAAAACTTCCACTTATTAGTGGAGATGGAGCGGTCAAAGGATTAATTACGGTAAAGGATATTTTGAAAACAATCACTTTTCCCAATGCGAATAAAGATTCTCTAGGGAGACTGCGAGTGGCCGCCGCCATTGGAGTCAGTGAAAAAGAATTTGAACGGGCCAAGATTTTAGTTGAAGCACAAGTTGATGCTTTGGTTGTGGATACGGCCCATGGCCATTCCAAAGGCGTTATTGAAATGGTCCGTTTATTAAAAAGAAATTTCCCCCATATTGATATCGTTGCTGGAAATGTAGCAACGGCCAAGGCCTGTAAGGATTTAATTGAAGCAGGTGTTGATGGAAT
>JAGOVS010000083.1:9213-11897 GCA_018060625.1 Bacteriovorax sp.
ATTCCAAAGGCGTTATTGAAATGGTCCGTTTATTAAAAAGAAATTTCCCCCATATTGATATCGTTGCTGGAAATGTAGCAACGGCCAAGGCCTGTAAGGATTTAATTGAAGCAGGTGTTGATGGAATAAAAGTAGGAATTGGCCCTGGGTCTATTTGTACAACCAGAGTCGTTGCGGGAATTGGGGTTCCACAATTTTCAGCAGTGCTTGAGTGTGCTGAGTTTTGTCGAAAAAATAATATTCCCGTCATCGCGGATGGTGGAATAAAGCTCTCTGGGGATGTGGTGAAGGCCTTGGCCGCAGGGGCCAGTTCAGTCATGATTGGCTCGCTCTTTGCCGGAACGGATGAAGCTCCAGGGGAAATGGTTTTATACCAAGGTCGCGCTTATAAAGTTTATCGAGGTATGGGTTCATTAGGTGCTATGACTTTAGGATCAAAAGATCGCTACGGCCAGGGAGCAGTTGAAGATATGGGCAAACTTGTCCCAGAGGGTATTGAAGGACAAGTACCTTATAGGGGTTCCCTTTCAAGTAATATTTTTCAATTGGTTGGAGGATTGCGTTCTGGAATGGGTTATGTTGGCGCAAAGGATCTTCTTGAGCTTTTTGATAAGGCCGAATTTATAACGATTTCTAATGCTTCTCTGAAGGAAAGTCATCCACACGATGTCTTTGTCACAAAAGAAGCTCCTAATTATAGGCTTTCGTAAAAATGTGAGTAGAACAATCATGAAAAAGCAATTTCATAAAAAAATTTGGATCGTTGATTTTGGGTCTCAATACACTCAATTAATTACAAGAAAAAGTCGTGAATTAGGTTATTCTTCAGAAATTATCACATTGGATGAATGCCGAGAGCGTTTTGATGAGCAGAAAAGGCCAGAGTGTTTGGTGCTCTCGGGTGGACCACAGTCCGTTTTCGAAGATACTAATGATTATGGTTTTATGTTTAAAGATCGAACTCTTCCTGTCTTGGGGATTTGCTATGGCATGCAGCTCATGGGAAAACATTTCGGAGGAGTGGTTGAGAAAGGTCTGATAGGTGAGTATGGACACGCAGATATTCATTTTACCCCTCTTTTTCAAGTCCCTCATTGTCCTCAGACGATGAGTGTGTGGATGAGTCACTCGGATCATGTCTCTCTCGTGCCAAATTCTTTCGAGGTTGTCATGAAGAGCTCTAATCAATTAGTCGCGGCGATAAAGCATCAGGAATTGCCTATCATGGGATTGCAATTTCATCCAGAAGTCGAGCATTCAAAACATGGAAAATTAATTCTGGATTATTTTTACAGAGACATTGCGGGTCTTACAGCTGATTGGACCGCAGAAGAGATGCTTTTAGAGGCCATCGAAATGGTTAAAAAAGTGGGGGATAAAAAAGTTCTTTGTGCATTTTCGGGTGGAGTTGATTCATTGGTTGCTGCAACACTGGCCGGTAAGGTTCTCGGTGAGAATCTTCATTGTTTTTTTGTCGATAATGGCCTTTTGCGATTACAAGATTATCACCATATAAAAATTCTGCAGGAGCAGACATATCTAAAAATTGAAATCATCGATGCGAAATTTGATTTTCTCCATGCACTCAAGGGTGTAGATGATCCGGAAAAAAAGAGAAAGATCATTGGAAAAATGTTTATAGATATTTTTGAGCGCAAAGTGAAAGAGTATCAAGAAAAGTATAAAATTCATTTTGAGTATTTGCTGCAAGGGACATTGTATCCTGATGTTATTGAATCTATTTCTCCTCATATTGCGGGAGGAAAATCAGTGACCATTAAATCACATCATAATGTGGGAGGGCTTCCAGAGCGCATGAAACTTAAGCTCTTGGAGCCCTTGCGTTTTCTTTTTAAGGATGAAGTTCGGGAAATGGGAATGGCCCTTGGTCTTTCTCGGCAATGGGTGTTTCGCCATCCATTTCCAGGTCCAGGGCTTGGAGTGCGTATTTTAGGAGAAGTCAATCATGAAGCAATACGCATGGTTCAAGAATCGGATCAAATTCTTTATGAAGAACTCCTGGAGGCCCAACTTTATCAATCGACCTGGCAGGCCTTTACCGTTTTTCTTCCCATAAAGACGGTTGGTGTAAAAGGGGATGGTCGAGCTTATGAATCTGTGATATGTCTGCGCATGGTCAATAGCTCGGATGGGATGACGGCCAACTGGTCGCATTTCCCTCATGAATTTCTAGAACTTGTTTCTAGACGAATCACAAATGAGGTTAAGGGAATAACCCGAGTGGTATACGATATAACATCCAAACCCCCTGGAACAATTGAGTGGGAATAGGGTCCTTTTTAATTTTTAGGAGATCTCTTGTGAAACTGGTTATCTATCAATTTATTTTTTTTCTTTTTTTCTTTTCCTTAAACAGTTTTGCAAAAGATTGCCAAGAAGTGCGAATGGGGCTTGATATTGGTTCAGGTTCAACCAAATTAATGGTTGCTAAAGTGGATGCCTGTAAAAAGAAAATTCTCGAAGTTATGCTCTCTGAGAGTCGCTCGATTCAATACAATGAGGATTTAGATAAAAGTCCTGATGGAAATTTAGGGGTCACTGTCATTGAAAAAGGAGCAGTGGCCATTACTGAAATGATAGCAAAAACCAAAAAATTTAAACCGACAATCGCCTATGGAGTGGCGACCTCTGTTTTTAGAAAGGCCAAAAATGGAAAAAAAGTC
>JAGOVS010000084.1 GCA_018060625.1 Bacteriovorax sp.
AAATTTCTTCTTTTAATTTATCATTAGTCAACGTAGTTTTTGGAAGTTCGATATCCATACCTGACTCTAGAGCGGCAGTAGAGGAGACCATAAATATAATAAGAAGTACGAGCATGATATCTATTAGTGGAGTCATGTTAATTTCAGCAACTGCTTTTTTGATTTTGGATCTAACGAACGTGCTACTTCATCTGACGGGCAACCACAAAATCAAATGTCCAAAGAAAAGAATCATTAAGTATTTTGCTGTATAGTTCCTAGACTACTGAGTTGATTATAGCGATTTAAGTGATACCTTGCAGGGGGTTTTATTATAAAGGGAAGATATCCGACAGGAATGCTTTCTAAAATCGATACTTAAATGCGAAAAAAAATCTTTTTTTCGTGTTAAAATAATTTATTGAAATTCAACAAAATGTGCCCACTCTTTTTGTCAGCTTCTATTTTGTTGTAAAATGTTAGAGAAATACTATTTAAGGGAGTATGTATGTGTCTGATCTGTGTTGAGTATTACTACAAAAGAATGACAAAAGATGAATTAAAGAGAGCTTTGCCTGAGATGGTAATGTTTGCGAAGACAGAGGAAGAAAAAAATCATTATAAAAAGCTGCAATCTTTTGAGAATTCAGAGGAGTCAGATTTAGAGCTGGAGAGAGAAGTTAAAAAACATCTTTCAAAATCCAATGGGACAATTTATGAGTGATAAAAAGGTTTTAGTCTTTGGGTTCTCGGATAATCCGGAACGCTACTCTAATAAGGCCTTTCATCTGTTGAAAGAATATCATCATGATGTCGTTGCTTTTAATCCACGATCGGATAATCCAATGGATCTTCCCCGTCAATTCGAGACGATTACATTCTATGTTAGTCTCACTATTCAGGAAAAATTTGAGGAACTCATTCTTTCATTAGATTTTAGGCGTGCCATTTTTAACCCTGGGGCCGAAAATCCAGTATTAGAGAAAAAATTGAGAGAGAGGGGAGTTGACGTAGTTATCGGTTGTACATTAGTGATGTTAAAAACGAATCAGTTTTAGGTGATGCTTTTATGTTCATTGATTTAGATTTACTTACCGGAAAAAGCAATGCTCATTTGATTCCCTTTAGGGGAGGGCCATTTTTAGTGCATCAAAAAATGCATGATGCCCTTGATAAAATGTTTTCTAAGGCCCTTACAGACGGTTTTGATTTAACGTTAATGAGCTCTTTTCGATCCTTTGAAATGCAGCAAAAAATTTGGAATGATAAGGCCCTGGGTTTAAGACCGCTGCTTGATTCAAATTCTTGCCCCATTGATATTTCGATTAAAAATAAAGAAGAGATTCTTTTTTGTATTTTAAGATGGTCGGCCATTCCCGGGGGAAGTCGACACCATTGGGGATCGGATATTGATCTTTTTGATCAACGTTCAAAACCTTTTGATTATAATGTTCAACTGATACCGAGTGAATACGAAGCAGGGGGGCCTTTTTTTGAGTCGCGACTTTGGCTTGATGAGCATATGGAAGAATTTGGGTTTTTTCGTCCTTATTTCAAAGATGTTGGGGGAATTGCCCCTGAGCCTTGGCATTTAAGTTTTAGAGAGGTGAGTGAGGAGTTATTAGAACATTTTGATCTCAATGCTTTTCATCAGCATTTATCCCAATCCCAGTTTCTTTTAATAGATGAAGCCCGCCAACATAGTGAAGTCATTTACAATAAATTCATACAAATTCCTAGGTAAGTGACAATTAAGACCACCTTAATGAGTTTTCAGTTGAAGAAATAGAAGAAAAGTTTTTTAATATTGAAGAGAATTTCTCTGTTTGATTCAATAGGATTATGTATGAAAATGCCACAGATCTCTTTCCTTGTTTGTTTACTTGCTCTCTCTATGATTCAAAATGCAATCGCCAATTCTAAGAAAGAAGAGGCCAAACTTATCAAGGGGACAGTCAAGCAATCTGCCCAACAAGCACCCAAGCTAATAGTAAGAAAAGAGATGAACATTATATCAGGTCATATTCGCGATCTGGGTCCTTTTATAGCTTCCGAACAAGAATTCACTCGAGAATCGAATAAGGCGATTATTGAGAAACACCTTCAAGAACTGACAATGAGTTTTAAAAATATAAAAGTCCATCCAGTCATTAACACTGAAGGACTCTCGATCAATCGGGCCGTCTTAGTTGATCAACTCGAGCAGGCGATGAATCATTTTACACAAAATAAAAAATCTTGGGCCAGGGCCAAATTTAATGCCGCTTTGAATTTATGTGTCAGTTGCCACACCCAAACTCCAGGTACTGTTCAGAAAGGGGCATTTAAGGTTTTTGCAGATAAGGACATCAGCAAACTTAAGCTAAACGATTTTGAGCGAGCAGAGCTTTATTTTATAACGCGAGATTTTGAAGGGGCCATTAAGCTTTACGATAAATTTTTATTGAGTTCTAAAAAAACGGATGATGATGAATATATCTATAAGGCCTTTGAAAGAGAGCTGATTTACTTTATTAAATTTAAAAAGAGTTTTCCTCTTGCCAAGGCCCATTTTGAAAATCTTCTAAAGGCCAATCGCTTTAATGACAAAGTTGCACAAGAAGTGGGGGACTGGATAAAAATTTTAGGAGGAAAAAGCTTATGGGATCAGTTTGATCCTCAAAAAGTTAAAGAAGAAGACATGGAGAAATTCATGAATACTTTTATCGCTGATGATGAAGAAGGGCCTATTTTTACTGCCACCAATTCTTCCGAAGTGTATGATCTTAACCTCTCTTCGATCCTAATGGATTATTATAACACTCACCCTGAAACAAAATTTGGTGCAAAAATTCTCTATTGGTTAGCGGCCCTTGATAAGCGGGTTAACGACGATCTCTTTTTTTCTTTGGGGGGTTATTATCTCATAACCTGTATGGAAAAATACCCTAAAGATCCAGTGGCCCATGATTGTTATGAATCTTATATAGACGATTTAGAAATGAATTATATGAGCAAAGAAAAAAAATGGCCTGCAGAGATTGAAGCACGCTTAAAGAAGCTGCAGACACTGATTCATTATAAAGAAAGTGATGAGGAGTGAGGTGTTCTTCGCGTATTCCTGGCGGTTGATCTGAATTTTTCTCTAAGTTTATCTTGATTTTTAGAGTGAAAAAATTATTATCGAAGTAAGAATTGAATTTTGACATAAGTAAGGACATAGCATGGATAATAATACTAAAAGCGCTGATAAAATTGAGAATCCTCATCAGGTACAGGGTGCAAGTCATGAAGTTGTGACTTATAATCCAAAGATGCCTGAACCTCAAATGATTAACGGTGTTAAAGTGTACCCGACTTCTTTTATCCCTGCAAAGGCTGAGCTGCATTATCCAAAAAAGATGCTGGCAGAGCTCCATGTGTTGCATATTGAAGGTGTGCATGTCGTAATCTTTTTTCTTCTCACCTTTGCGATGTTTATCGGGATGTGGAAACGCCCCAATCTTCGTTAAAAGCAGTTAAAGACAAAATGCTCTCCCTTCTAGTATAACTCCCTTCTAGATTCAATTGAGGAGAATTTCATGTCAAAAACCCCAAAGACCATGGGATTAGATCCTTTGACACTTTTAATGAAAGAGTCAGATGCTTATAATCACTTAGATCAAATTGAAAAATATGTTGAGGAGAGTACTGACTTAAGTGCGCTTCCCGTTCAGCCAATTTATCTGGCCTTAAGAAAACTCCCTTTTGATAAAGTGGCCGAATACCTCCCTAAATTCTCTAAAGAGCAAAGGGAAGTTTTTTTGGATATCGATCTATGGAATAAAGATGAGATTGATATTGAGCATTTTACTTATTGGCTTTGTGCCTATGCTCAAGTGGATTCAGACGTTGTTAAAAAGGATTTTGTGACAAGCGAGCAGTTTCTTCTTTATTTAAAGAGTAAGTTTAATATTTGGAGTTTTGATGCTGAAGAGCCAGAATATCCAGACCACGATCATTACTTTCTCACTGACGATAATATGCTCCTTTTTGAATTTGATGAAACATTTGCCTATGTCGACGAGGTAAGAGGCCTCATTCGCCATCTTTATTTCGAAGTAGGAGTTGAGAATGCTTACACCTTTTTATTTAAATTGGTTTCGGATTCTTTCCTCATACTGCAAGAAGAGCAGTATCAACTTAGACGCGAGCGCATGAGGGATTTTGGTTTTGTTGAGTATATAGACGCACTGGAAGCGGAAAATCCTTTCATTAATATTGATTTTCTACATCGTTTTATTAAAACCAAAACAGCGGCGACTGGAGAGTTGGATGAAATATCTAAAAATCAAAATCTACATAATGCTTCGCTTGTGGCCTTTAAGGACCATTTTAAAAAAGTCATTGATGAGCTCTTAAAAGTTACAGACCAAAAAAGGGCCGATTATCTGCAATTTAATTTTGTTCGTCTGATTAATTCCCGTTTGGAATTTAAAGGTGCCTTAAAGAAAGGCTCTGTTGCTATGACCAGAACTGGTGCCCAAACGAAAAATCTTATTCTTTTAGGATTCAATTATTTAAAATCACAAAAAGTGGCCACCGAATATCTACAAAAGCTACCAGAGGAAGGACTTTTCACTCTTTTTGATTTTGCAGATATGTATAAAATTGGAAATTCGTTGATTCGTTTTGAGCTTAAAGATTTAAAAAAGGCCCTACAGCTCAATGGATTTGAAGGGGATTTAGAAAAATTTCTGGGGGATTATTGGTCAGATTTTCTCGATAACACATTTGATGAACCTGTTAAATTTTCCAGCAAAAATACTCAGGCCTTGGCCATTGTTGAGTTTGATGAATATGAGCTTTGGGCCTATAAAGTAAGAACGCTTAGAGAGCTTCTTCCATTTGCTAGAAAGTTTTTTGAAACATTTCAAGGACTAAAAAGTGATGGACGTCTCCAGGATAGTTATTATTTAAATTACACAATCGATTCAATTGATTTTGAGGCGCTTTTATTAAGTAGTTTTGCTAATTTTTTCTTAGGCTCATATAATGAAGCAAATACTTCTAAGCTTGGTTTGACGATTGATGAATTTAAAAATTTTGCCTTAAAGATTGTGACAACAGAGGGTAAATTTGTTTTAACACCTGAGCTCTATAAGAAAATTCAAAACTTTGCAGAGACTTTTGGGCTCAACCTTGTCTTTGATTTCAATACCTATTTGCAAGATCTACTTAAATCGCAATTAGAAGGGTATGATTTTTTAAAGATGGAGGAAGAAGATTTTGAACATGTGGGAGGTCCTATCATTTTGACAATCACCAAACACTAATAATTAGCTAAAGTGAGAATTAAATAACTGGGCCAGATTTTTTTGAAGAGTTGAGTCTAGTTTTTTGAGTTCTCCAAAAAGTCTTTCTTTGATTAGTGTTTTTCGTTCTCTTTGTTGAAAAATGAGTTTTTCAGTTTGTGAAAAATTTTTTTTAAGGGGAATTTTTTTTGTAAAAAAAACTTCTAAGGCCGTGAGTCTTGCATTTTCTTGCTCGAGGAAATATTGAAGCTCATAAGGCTCATTCTTTTTTTGATTTTCGCTCTCTCTTCTTTCGAGTTCTTTGTATTCTTCGCTTTCAACATAATCTTCAAAGACATCTTCAAATCCCTTGAGTGCTTCATCTGTAAGGTTTTTATTTCCGATTCTTTTGCTCATTTAATTTTTCCGTCTTCCTATAATTCGAGTGTGCAGATTTTCTAAAAAATAAAGTTCTTTGGTTTCTTCATAGAGATTTTTTTCTTCAAGACTTCCTTCTTTAAAATCCTTGAGAATCTTGAAAAGTTCCAAGTTGTTTATTTTATCGACCTTAAGGGAAAGCTTATTCAGAAGTTGTATTTCTCTATTATTTGGTCTTTTTATTTTTTTAAAATAGTGTTCGGGCAATTCTTTAACGGCCTTTACAGTTGGAAATAACCCTTTTAAAGAATGGGGAGAAACGATATACAGAGGATAAGGAAACAAGGGATGGAGGTTATTTTCCAAGGCAATATGTTCTAAGTCGAGGATGAATTGTTCTGCTTCGTCTTTTTTTAGATTTGTTAAGTTAAGATAGGTGGGAACTTTTCCAATTCGTGAATCTGAAATGATAATTCTTAATTTCTCAGAAGTTATTTCACTCATTGGAATTTCTTCAAAAATGGGAATTTTCATGGATGCTCTTTCCTCTTAGTACGCATAAACTCAATTTTAGTATAAACTAGTATAAAATTATAATGAAGTGATCTTTATTTTAGACTACAAAAAGGAAAATATGTTTATCTTGCCTTACATTTCAATGCCCGAGCGCTTTACTAGGTTATTGGTGGCCAATATTCAGAATACGGCCCAATCAAACACAAATCTTGAAATGTATATAAATGAAAATCCTGAACTAAATGCTATCGTGAAGAAAATTTTTCGCGACATTGATCCAGATGGTTTTTTGGGGAAAATACTTTCAATATCTGGTTGGGCCGGAATTAGAAATCGTTTGGCTGCAGTTTATATAGAGTATTATCTCACTGGTAAATTTCCCGAAACTGCCAATGTCTCATTAGTGACAGATATTATTAATGTAGAAAATAAATTACGCCATTTTACTCCAAATGGATTTTCGCGTGCATTTCTTTTAGGCTTTTATGCTAAATTGAGTTTGATTCATGTCAAAAAGATAAATGAAGAGGGCAATATTTCACCCCTAATTATTCGTGATGAGCATATTGAGTTCATGAAATGGTCTAAAGCAAAATCAGCACGTATTGACTGGCTAATGTTGCAATTAATTCAATATGATCATTTTTTTGGTACTCAAAGAATGAATACACTCTTACAGTCTGGTTCTCGTTATGAATCTCTTTTTGCTCTTCTTTCTGCCAATGAACAAAAGCAAGTAATAGATAATTTTATGATCTATGGGGCATCTATTAATGATAAAGATGTTTTTCTCACCGATGTGTCGACAATGCTCTAATGGGGAAAAGATAATGACGAATGCTTTATGGAATTTACTACATGATTTGGAAAAAAAAACAGGAATTACCGAAATTTTGATTAATGGACCCAAACACGTTTTTGTTGAGAAAGGTGGTCAATTTATTCAGCTCAATGCTAATTTACCAGCAGGAGACATTCAACAATTTATTCAAGAAATTGCTTTAATGAATCAAAAAGAATGTAATCAGGACACTCCTATTTTGGATGGCAATCTTCCTGATGGCTCACGAATTAATGTTATCCAGGAACCTTTTGTTCAAGGAAGTCCGGCGATTTCAATCAGAAAATACTTAAAATTTATTTCTAGTTTTGAGAAAAATCCTGATATTTTTGGGCTAAATCCGAAATGGGTAGAATTTTTCAGGGCACTTGTTTTATCAAAAATGAATGTCGTTGTTTCTGGAGGTACAGGAGTTGGGAAAACAACTTTTTTAAACTTGCTCCTTAATGAAGTTTCACATTCTGATCGGGTTATTACAATTGAGGATACTTTAGAGCTTTCAGTTAATCTTCCCAATAGCGTGAGGCTAGAGTCTGGGGTCAAAACACTGCTTTCAAAAAGTCATTTGAGCACTCGGGATCTTATTAAAAATACTCTGCGAATGAGGCCTGATCGCATAATCATCGGTGAAACCAGAGGCCCTGAACTTTTTGACTTACTTCAGGCCATGAATACGGGGCATGAAGGCAGCATGACTTCCGTTCATGCTAATACCGCTGGTGAATGTCTCTCTCGTATGGAGACGTTATTTCTTTTGGCCGGATTTGATATTCCTCTCATTGTCGTCAGAAAGCAGATGGCCTCGGCCATCCATTTCATTGTCCAGTTAAGTAGGGATCAACAGGGTCATCGGGTGATAAATGAGATTATTGAAATTTGTGGGATGGAAGGGCCTGTGATTTTAACTCAGACAATTGCGGAGCGAATAGAGGGAGAACTGCGTTTTAGTGGATTGGCCCCTCGGTCCTTTAAAAAATTGCAAATGCTTGGTGGACTTAATTCACATTTTTTTGAGGAATTGTAAAACGTCTAAAGTTTAAAATAAAAATGAAAAAAATCATTATCTTTTTTAAATCCATATTTTTTATAAAATTCCTGCGCAGAGATATTAGGAATGAGTGTAGAGAGGCTGACGGAGTGAATTTTTGTTTCGCGGGCCAAATGTATTGATTCATCAAATAATTTCCAGGCAATTTTTTTTCGACGAGCATCGGGTTTGACATACAAATCATTTAAAATCCAGGTGGGTCCCAGACTTCTCGAGCTGAAACTCGGATAAATTTGAATAAACCCTTGAACTCCATTTGCATCTTCAGCATAAAAAATAAGAGATTCTTTGTTGTTTAAGCGGTCTCTTAAAAATTTTTCGCTGGCAGGGTCTATGTCGTGTCTATAAAACTGTCTGTAAGCATTAAACAGAGGCAAGATCTTAGGGATATCAGCAATGTTTGCTTGATAAAATTTTAAGGAATCATTAATATTTTCCATCTTTCACCTCTAGACCATTCATGATGGCAACACCTGAGCTCGTCCCTAGTCTTGTCGCTCCATGTGAAATAAAATCCCTTGCAGAATCAAGGCCCTTAACACCACCACTGGCCTTTACTTCCATATGGGAAGGGATGTTGTCTTTCATTAATTTTACATCTGCTAAAGTGGCCCCTGCTGTTGAGAAACCAGTGGAGGTTTTAACAAAATGAGCACCGGCCTTGGCCGATAATTCACAGGCCTTAATTTTTTCTTCTGCGCTTAGAAGACAAGTTTCAAAAATAACTTTTACCGTTTTGCCTTCAGCCGCGAGCACCACGGCCCGAATATCTTCTTCGACAATATCAAATTCTTTATTTTTAAGGGCCCCAATATTGAGGACCATATCTATTTCTTGGGCACCGTCGAGGATGGCCTTTTTGGTTTCAAAAGCTTTGGTCGCCGTGGCATTGGCGCCCAGGGGAAAGCCAATAACAGTACAGACGGAGACCGGACTACCCTTAAGTAATTCTGCGGCGTAAGAGACATAGCAGGGATTAAGACAGACGGAAAAAAAATGATAGGTCAGAGCTTCTTGGCAAAGGACCTTGATTTGTTCCCGAGTGGCCTCAGGCTTAAGGAGAGTATGATCAATAAAACGATTAATTTTAAGATTTGATTCCATGTCGTTCCTTTACAAATAGGGGAGTTAAAATACACTCCTAGTATGATTAAATCTCGTTGGTTTTACCACCCCTTATTCATATTTATTTTTTCCCTCATTGCCTTGGGTTCTTCCCTTATTATTTATATCCGCTCTTATTTACGGGTGCATGCGGCCCTTGAAGAAGTTGTCATAAAGTATCATCTTAATTCTGCAGGATTGCTGGAGACGGAAACTTGGGTTTTAGTTCTCATTCTTTCGCTTTTAGTTGCGGTTATCCTAGCGGGTCTTCTCATTATTTATATTTACTATCAAAAAATGATTCAACTTTATCGCTTGCAGCAAAATTTTATTAATGGGTTCACTCATGAATTAAAAACGCCAATTGCTTCATTGCAACTTTTTTTAGAGACTTTTTCAAGACATGAACTTTCAAGAGAGGATCAATTAAAATATCTCGAGTTTATGAAGCGCGATACAGTTCGTCTTTCAGAGAATGTCAATCGTATTTTAAACTTGGGGCGCTTGGAAGATCGCAATTTTAAGGCCGATTTTCAGAGACAAGATTTGGTAAAACTCATTGAACATTTTTTAAAAAACACTCCCCATCTTTTTGAAGAGGGGAAAGTAAGTTTTCATACGAATGTGACTTCTGTTGTAATGCCCATAGATACTGCACTTTTTGAGATGCTGTTGATGAATCTTATTACTAATGCCCTTATTTACAATAAATCCATCGATAAATCTGTTGAGATTACATTAACTGCCCAAGGAAATAATCTGATTCTTGATGTTTTGGATAATGGAATCGGAATTGAAAAAGATCAGGTTAAGAAAATTTTCAAAAAATTCTATCAAATTGGAAAAAGCACTAAGGGAAGTGGACTCGGGCTTTATATTGTTCAAAACATAGCTCGACTTCACAAGGCCGAGGTTCAAGTGGCAAGTCCTGGATTAGGTCGAGGGAGTCTTTTTCGAATCATTTTTAATAATGGAATAAAGTTATGATCGTGACAAAAAATACGGGCAAAAAAATACTGGTCATCGATGATGAAAAACATATTGCAGAGGCCATAAGGCTCAATTTGCGCATGCTGGGGCACGAGGTTGCTGTCGGAGTCAATGGACTTGAAGGTCTTAAATGGTGGAAGGAGTTTGTTCCTGATTTGGTGATTGTCGATCTCATGATGCCAGAGATTGATGGCATTGGAGTGATTACGGAAATTAGAAAACGAGATCCAAAAATTCCTATTCTGGTGATTTCTGCCAAAGATCAAGTTAAGGAAAAAGTAAAATGCCTAAGCTTAGGGGTTGATGATTACCTCTCAAAGCCTTTTGATTTAGATGAATTTCTTTTGCGCGTCGATCGGCTTTTGACACGCTCAGATTGGTCCCAAGATAAAAGAGGGGGAGAAAGTGAACAGAAAAATGAGGAAGAATGGCAGGCCATATTTACTTTTGGAAGCAATGTAATTGATTTTAAAAATCTAAAAGCGACAACCTTGTCAGGTGAATTTGATCTGACTTTTCAAGAAATAAAAATTCTTAAAGTTTTCGTTCAAAATCCCAATATTCCCTTAACCAGAGAATCCATTTTAGAAAAGGCCTTGGGTTATGATCGGGGTGTCACAACCAGGACTCTGGATAATTTTATTGTGCGCTTTAGGAAATACTTTGAACAAGATGTTAAAAATCCAAAATTTTTTAAAAGTGTGCGTTCTGTGGGCTATCTTTTTGATCCTTTGGCATAAGGTACAGTCCATTGCCCCTAGACAGACAAAAGACCCTCTATTAAAGTTTATTTCTTTTTATACGATAGATTAAGGAGTTTATATGGGATTACTTACAGGGAAAAAAGCACTTATTTTAGGTGTGGCCAATGATATGTCGATTGCTTGGGGGATTACCAAGGCCTTTAAAGAACAAGGGGCCAGTGTTGCTCTTACTTATCTAAATGAAAGTTTACAAAAGAGAGTAGAGCCTCTTGCCAATACAATTGGTGCCGATTTTATTTGTGAAATGGATGTAACGAATGATGCCCACTATGCGGCCCTAAAAAAGACCATTGAAGAGAAATGGGGGAAGTTTGATATTCTTATCTACTCACTCGCCTTTGCTGACAAAGCGGATTTAAAAGCAAACTTTAATGAAACTTCTCGCGAAGGCTTTAAAATGGCCTGCGATATTTCTGCTTTTTCTCTCATTGGTCTGTGCAATTGTTTAAAAGACAATTTAAATGATGACGCCTCGGTTATTGCGATGACTTATCATGGTTCAGTGAAAGTTCTTAAAGGCTATAACGTAATGGGGGTTGCAAAGGCCGCTCTTGAAGCCTCTGCTCGTTATCTTGCTGATGACCTAGGTCCTTCAAATATTCGCGTAAATTGCATCTCTGCAGGTCCTATTAGAACGCTTGCTGCCTCTGGGGTTCCAGGGCTTAAAGACTTTCTTAAAACAATCGAAGAAAAGGCCCCCCTTCGCAAAAACGTCACTCAAGACGATGTCGGCGGCACCGCCGTCTATTTAGCAAGCTCCCTCTCTCATGGAGTCACCGGCCAAGTTCTTTACGTCGATTCAGGTATCAGTATTATTGGTGCTTAATAAAAGGTGCCATCACCCCAAATGTGTCGCAGTTGCGACACATTTGGGGTGATGGCACCTTCTTACCTTCTTAATATATGAAATGGTCGTGGATGTATTTTACGGTGTCTCGGACATTTTTCTCTGGGGTGTGTTGGAGGACTCCGTGGCCAAGACCACAAATCCAACGATCTAGAGGAAGATTCGTATCA
>JAGOVS010000259.1 GCA_018060625.1 Bacteriovorax sp.
ATTGAAGCTGTTTCTCATGTTTTAGAAAATTATTTTCCAAACGAAGGTGTAAAGGAAAATGAATTGAAGAATGATTTGATTGTGGAAGAAAAATAATAAAGTCTTGTTTGTTGAAAATGCAGACTTGCCTCAGAAGTCATCGAAATGTTAAAAAAGACCATTTTAAATGGCGGACAATTTCAAGTCCCCTTGGAAAGTGGAAAATGGTAAAATAAATTCCAAACTATTGGGATATGATATTACCGAGGAAAGTAATGAGGACCCTGATTGGGTTAAACGCTATCAATATCAAGAGTGTTTTAACAAAGAGCATAAAAAACTTAAGGCAAATTTAGCTAATAAGTTGGCGACTCAGCAAATTCTCGAAAATTTTGTCACTCAATTCAGTTCGAACTGCATAAAGAATTGAGTGCTTTACTGACAATTGGAAAAACTCATTCAGATAACTTTAAGAAACGATCCACTACCAATCTAATAGAATCGTAGCCCCTCAAAAATAAACCAAGTGACGTTCTAAACAAGAGGACCGTTTTTTATAACCCAGTATTGGTTAAAAAAATCCCCGAAAAAATGATAAGAAGTAGGCGTTCCTTGTATTAAAAGGGCGATCCCCAAGCATTGATAAGGTTTAAAATTAGTGCTCTAATTTAGGCTATAGTCATGGCCGATGCTTCATCATCAATCTTGGCGATGTTTTCCTTTTAAATAAGGTCTTCCTTATTTAAGGTAATGATACTTTGTTATCTATGGCAAGAATTACGATAAATTGGGTAGTTATTAACTATTTGTTTTAAAGTTATGAGAATCTTAATGTCTGAATTAATAATTTTTCAAACTTAAATATATTGCAACTCCAAATCCAAAAAATAACATCAATAGACAGATAGATCCTAGAAAGATAGCCAAGATTAACGAAATTCTTTTTCCTAGCGTGAGACGTCCAGAATTACCAAAAATATCATCGCGAATATATACCCAAAAAGTTCGTTTCTGACTTTTTAAAACTTTATATCCCAAGTAAATCGAGGCTATCGATAAGATAGCTCTAGAAATAACTGCCGTTATGTGCACCCAATTCCAATTTGACATGGACTAATTCCTTACTAATAGTTTTTACAAATTCATATCAAATTAGCATAACACGTAAGATGTCTTAGCCTAAGGATGAAGTCGGATTTATTATTTTTAAATCTCTAGGAAAAATATCAAGTTGTGTTTGGATGACTAAAGAAATTCGATAAATATTTTCAGGGCCGGAGACCTAAAAAATCTCAGGTCCTTTTTATTTCTAAAACTAATTTGAAGAAAAAAGTTACTAGTATTCTAGTGATAAACGCAATGGGATCGTGCAGATAATAGCGATTTTCTAGGTGTGCGTCTGTAGTTCTTACTGGTCCACTATTTCTTTTTCAATTCAAGTGGAATTCACATTTCATGACTTTTTTAAAAAAACTACACTGAATTTTTTCTTAAATAAGGAAGACCTTATTACAAAACGACGTTTTGTCGTTTAAAGTCAAAAAAAGAACTAGACTGTAGGACGAATTAGCACCATCTCTCTCTCTTAAGTACTAGAGAAATTCCCCCCCCAACGCAATAGGCTTAGTCAAAACTCTTTTTAGAGAGGAAGTGGACAATATTTTCATAAATTAAGGGTAACTCAAAAAAGTAGGCTCCCTATTAATTATATAAATTTTACAGAGATAAAGACTACGCCCCTATTTAAATACTTGTTTATAAAATAGCTGCTACCACGGCAACCTTATCCAAGTCACAACAGCTTCTGTGTTAAAATGTGAAATGGACTTTTTTGAACCTTTAGTAAAAAGTTCTGCCGATGTTCCTTTATATTCATCACTTATCAACGCATAATTTGGTACTGTTGAAACTGCAATTTGATTTGATTTTACTAAGTAAAGTTCCTCATGAGTTTCGCATCTTTTACTCAACTCCCCCTTACAATAATAAATTGGCATAACCCAATGATAAGTATCTCCGATAGCTTTCCCTACCAAAAAACCATCATTTTCTCCCATAGAAATATAATCCATGCTCCCTTGTCCCGTTTCTTCATCAGGTGGAAATGTTTTTTTTATCCAAGTAGATGCTTTTTTTGAAAATTGGGGATTTTCTTTTAAGACATGATAATTTCCCATCATAACGAGATCATTTAAAGTCTCAACATTTTTTTTCGCTTTAGTCGTTAATTGATTAATGGGAAAAAACTCTCCCCCGTACACATCTGTACTACCTTGCTTAATCGTAAGTTCTTTCCATTTATTATCTTTTAACTCTAGAACTGCAATGACAGCTCCGCCATCATCTTTAGGTCGTTTAGTTGGAACCCAAGACTGAGCGAGCTTTGGAAAATTCTTTTTTATCCATGATTTTTCTAATTCTGGATTTAAATCTAAAGGCTTTGTTATTAAATGTGCCATGTTTAAATTTCCACTGTCTTGATCGATCCAGATTTTTGAACTTAGCTGGCCTTCTATTGAAGAAATGGGATGTGATTCTGTGAGAAATTTAGGAGTACTTTCTTTTTTAAGATCAACAGTCCAATACTTACCTTTTTGTGCAAAAAATGCTCTGTGATTATCATAATCAAAAATGAGATCATTATTGGAGCTTAAGCATTCTGGCAACGAAAACCATTTCTCAGTTATTCCTGTCTCAAGAAATTGAAAGCTGAATTGACAGACATTCTTTTCAATTCCCATAATAAACAGGACTGGATTCGCAACATTCGCTTGAGCATTAATGTTTAAAGAAACAAACAAAAACAAATAAATTAACTTCATATAAAAACACTCCTTTTCATTTAATTTCTTTGAAGCTTGTCCCACAATTCCAACAATACTGGATTTCGACCATAAAGAGGTAAAGCCTGTTCTTTTAAAAATTGGTACACCTTTTCTTTTTCTCCCAAATGTATCAAGAGCTTTGCATAGTTTTCATACGCTAGAGAATAATTCTGGAGGTCAATTGCTCTCTTGTAAAGCGATAAAGCCGCTGACTGTAGGACGAAAAGATCCAGTTTTAAAAATCTGGGTCTTTTATCTTATATCTTCTATATCCGACTATCCAACTCCTGATAGATTTTATTAGTGTTCAATCCCTCAAAAAGTAACCCACACTTAAATAATGAATACAATCCTCCTGGCCCTAACATCATTTTTTATTCT
>JAGOVS010000260.1 GCA_018060625.1 Bacteriovorax sp.
ATGATGGTCATCGGAGCTATACTATAATAAGCAAGTCCTGTAATGCCAGGAGAAAGTGTGGATGAAATTTTGGCCCATAGTCCATGAGCGAGAAGCGTCCCAAAGATGGCCAGAAAAAGAAGACCCCACCAATCGGAGTGTGTTAAATTCCACTCTGCTTCTCCTGCTAAAAAAAGAAAACACAGTAAAGCGCCGAAAAATTGAGCAAAGATGCGCATTTCAGTCGAAATATCATCGGAAAATTTATGTAAAATCGGTAAAAGGGCAAAGCAGGTCGCGCTTACTAACCCAAGCAGGAGTCCTTTTGTTGTCGCGTGATGCAGATTCCAAGTTGGAAAAATAAGAAATAATCCTACGAAAGCAAGAACCAAACAAAAGAGATCCTTTCTCGTTATTCTATGACCTAAAAAGAGTGCACTCGCGATCATGAGCTGAAGGCCATAAGTACTCATTCCTAAAACAGCAACTCCGGCACCGCCAATTTTAACAGCATAAGCATAGGTTATCCAATGCAAGAAAAAGATAATCCCAATAACCCAAAGACGTGCTCTTGATCTTGAAAAACTAAAATAAGTTTTAAAAGAAATTTTTTGTCTCCAAAAGATACTAAGAACAATAACGGTCACTGATAACCGAAAGAGGCAAATTGTAATGACCGTTGCACTAGTCTGCTTGATCACAAGGGGAACAAGTGCGAAGATAAAAACTGATAAAAGAACTTGTTGAAGCATAGACTAATTAAAGAACATTTTTTTCTAGAGGGCAATATGGAATTGTTGACAAAAAAAATGGAGATATAGATTCTCAATAATCATTTACCTCCTTAAATAATAAGCATCCAGTTCACCTAAGTCCTTTTTATTATAAAGATTAGACACACTTAACTAGTCAAAAAGGATGCTGACTCTAGTAGGCCGTAAAAAATTCAGAAGCTCTAGAGAATCATTTAAAAGAAGTTTATAAATGATCCATGGAAACAACACACACACAACACACAACACCCCTAGCTTCAGACTGTCCCCCCACAGCTGCAGTTACGAATGAAAGGCCCGTGATTTATAGTTATGTAGATTATAGGGCCTTCCTCTTCGACTCATTAACCTTTATTCAGTCTAAGAACTCGAAATATTCGGCGACTGCTTTTGTTCGTCAAGCAGGCTTTGGAGAAAACTCCCGCGGTTATTTTAATCTGATTATGAACGGGAAACGAAATCTCTCATCATCTACAATTTTAGGTTTTGCAAAGACGTTGAAGCTTTCTGAAAAAGAGACTTTTCATTTTGAAAATTTGGTTCACTACAATCAGGCAATGACTGAAAAAGAAAAGTCCCTGTATTTTGATCGCATATCAAAAAGCATTAAAGGAAAAAACAGTCCAGCGTTTGAACTTCTAAAATCCCAATATAATTATTTTTCTAATTGGTACTTAGTGGCCATTAGAGAATTAGTGGCAACTAAAAATTTCAAAGAAGATTTTGATTACGTTTCAAAACGATTAAGAAATAAAATCAATAAAAAAGAAATGCAAGATGCCATTGCGGACTTAATTACACTTGGTCTTCTCAAGAGAAATACTGAAGGCCAACTGGTGCAAGCAGAAGAATTTGTGACTTTTACGGATAACTCCCTAAATTATACTGTCGTCAACGCTCTTCATTCTCAATTCTTAGAAAAAGCTAAAGACAGTCTTTCTGAGGATCCTTATGCAAACCGCTCAGCAAGCTGTGTCGTCATTGCTACGGAAAAAGAAAACTTCAATATGATCAGAGAGGAAATCAAAGCATTTAGAGAGCATATCCTCAATAAGTATGGTGCAAACTCTGGAGAATTAAATTGCGTTTTAAACTTAGGGATTCAACTCAATCACATAACAGCACTAGATTAACATAACACAGACACTTTTTTGGAGATTTTATGAAAACAGCACTTATCCTTTTGACACTCATCCTCGCATCAACTGCCAACGCAAAAAAAACAATGGCCGATGGTGGATCTAATATTGGCGGAGGAGTTAATGGCTCTGAATACCTCTCGACTTGGTGTAGAGGGCAAACAAGCCTATTAAGAAATTACCAGGAGAGATCTGAATTAAAATTAGACAACACAGGAGATTATAATCTCGCCAATAAAATTTTATACAATGGGATGATTGAAGCACTCAAAAGTTATAAAGGAAATCAACACTCCTTTCTTGCAAAAAGTTTAGCACGAGGATTAGAAATTGCCAGAAATCTGGAAGCCACCGCTGGAAAAAACCCAGAAAGAAAAGGCATGGTGACGAATAACATATTGAATAAGTATTATTCATTTATGATAAACGAAGTGGCACGAAATATGGATATTGGGGCCTACATTCCTTATATGCAATCGACTCACGAACAAATGGACGCAAGAATGGCCCATTACGAAAAAAGTTTTGTCAGGTATGCATCCGCTCAACTTGATTGGGTCCTACAAAACCTGATTACAGAAACTCGAAGAGGCGACAAACTAGTTATTGTTCCAATTGGAGACTCCAAAGCATTCATAAGAGTTGCCATCATTTTAACAAAGGCTACCGCTGAGGACCTAGAGAGTTCGTTGTGGGCTAACCGCTTTAACTGTGCCATTCGAGACCTGACAATGCTAAACGACGAATTGACTGCATATGACCAGGGTAATAGAGAGGTTTATGAAAATGAGAAACAAGCGATTGAGCGTTCTTCGAGAAAAATTCAAGAAATTGTCAACTCATTATCACTCGATTCTAGTTGCCTCTAATACTTATCGGCAGTGTCTAAAAAAGAGACACTGCCTTTTCCCCTCACTTTTTTACATCATTCCCCCATTGTTTCTAAAAATTCACTACCATCAATCTATGGGAAAAATACTAATCATAATCTTCTTCATATTTACCTTTATCCCGCTGCAGTCAAATTCCAGTGAGTTCATCTCTTTTTCAATTGAAAAATCGATTTTCGAAAGCTTAAGCTCTACACAAAAAGAGAATATCAGCACGAAAATTGCCGAGCTCAATGAGTTCTTCAACCAAGAGGTTTTTCCGCAAATACCAGACTCTATAATTAGTAGCTGGTGCCATTTAACCGGCCCACTTAAGTTCAACATCACTCAAATCTCTTGCAAATCTACTCAAGTTTAACGAGAGTGAAGATCTTTGTCCGTCCAATCTTGTCATCGAATCGGA
>JAGOVS010000261.1 GCA_018060625.1 Bacteriovorax sp.
ATCCGCATTCTCCATCCACCAGAAAAAAGCCCCACATCTCTGTCATGATCATAAGGCATAACGCCTAGACCCGTAATAATCTCTTTCGCACGCACATCAAGATCGTAGCCACCTAATTTTTCAAACTCCGTTTGGTAGTCCCCTAGTTGGATAAGAATTTTTTCCATTTCATCGGGATCAAGATCACCTTCGAGCTTTTTTTCAATTTTTCTCATCTCTGAAGCAAGCTCAGATGCTTTAGCGCTTCCACTCATAACTTCTTCAATAACTGTCCGCCCTTTCATTTCCCCAATATTTTGAGAAAAATAAGCGACTCGAACTTTTTCAGGAACTGTAATAGATCCACCGTCAAAACCTTCTTCTTTCATTAAAACGCGAAAAACTGTCGTTTTCCCCGCTCCATTTGGACCGACGAGACCAACCTTATCTCCTGGTCTTAAAATAAATGAAGCATTTTCGTAAAGAATTTGCCCACCATAATTTTTAGAAACATTATTAAAACTGATCATGAAAATACCTTTGAATGATTTTTTGAAGCTCAACATACACCAGATAAAGACCTTTTGGTACTAATAAACTTAAAGCAAAATGCTCTGGTAAAAAATTAGCGAATAACCAAAAATCCAAATTGAAATTTTTAGAAATTGTCATACTATTAAGAGACTCATATTGATAAGGAATATCGCTATGGACTACACCCCTCTTCGTATTACGACAGTAAAGCCTCTGAGACATTTAACATTTGATCTTTATATTTATTTTAAAGATCAATATCTTTGCTATGCCAAAAAAGGTGAGCAGTTAACTGAAGACAAATACACTAAGCTAAAAGTTCAAAAAATTGCGAAATTTTTCATTACTGAATCTGATGAAATCAACTATCAAAATTTCTTGGACAATCTGCTATCTGAAACGCTTAAAGATAACTCCATCACTGTTGAAGAAAAAGTCAACATGGTCGAAGGTGCAGCGTCAACGGCCATTGAGAGAATGCAAAGTAATCCGGGAAGTGAGAGTGCTTATAAAATGACTGAAAGTGCTGCTAAAAGTTTGCGAGAAGTCATTACCAATAACCCAGACACATTAAAAAAGATTTTCGGGAAAAAAGTTGAAAAAAATGAAGATATTATCAAACACTCCCTTAATGTTTGCGCCTTGGCAGTTAAGTTAGCTGAAAAGTTAGGTTGTACCAATCAAGAGCTCGACGATCTTGGAACAGCGGCCCTCATTCATGATATTGGGATCCCTCAATTAAATAAGAACGATCTGCCTCTGTTTTATAAACCAAGAAAGCTATTGAGTAATGAAGATAAGCGCGTTTACTATCTCCATTGCAAAGATGCTAAAACTCTTTTAGAAAATAAGCCTTACGTTAATAAAGCGATTCTTGAATTGGTCATCAATCATGAAGAAGTCTTAAGTGGAATGGGACCAAATAAAAAGAAGAAACTCACAAAGCTTGAAGAGATTTTATCCATGATTAACAATTATGATAAACGAATTATCACCAATAAATCTTCCCCAATGCAAACCTTAAAAGATATGATGATAGATGAGTTAGGTAATTACAGCTTGGAAATGCTCAATGAATTAAAGAAAGTCCTCCAATCTGAAGGACTCCTTCAATAATTCTTACCATTTTTAAAAGATTACTCGTATTGAATCAAGAATGACATCGGCCTTATTATAGCTTTTGTTAAGCATGAGCATCTGAATAGATAAAGCATCAATCTCTTCAATGCGAACGATCGGATTCACTTTCCGCAATCTAACCAGTCGCTCTTTTTCAGTTGAAAGTTTGGACATCATGCCTTCTTTATAGTGATCCTTGATCTCATCGGCCTTTTTTAAGGCATGATCATGGGCCATTTTTAAAACTTTTTGCACTGCTATTTTTGGCAGGGCCCGAGCCTTTTTCAGCGTTTCAGGATCGGCCATAACGGAGCGCTCATCGATATCCTCTTTACTCCACTTTTCAGAAAAATCCTCTCCCGTACTATCGACGAGAATGCGAATAGAAGTCGGTGGAAAATAGCGATCGGGAGACAAATTCTTAGGAGCAACTGCGTAGAGCAAAAAATAAGCTTCGATAAACGTTTTGCTCTGACCACTTTTTTTCCTCATCATCACAGTTGCATTACCTAAGGTTTGAGAGAGGATAAGATCCATCACCCCAACAACCATGGGATGATCCCACGTCAAAAACTCGACGTCCTCTCTTTTTCTTGCGGTTAATCGATCAAAGGTAATCCTCACGCCAGCACTTTCAAGTCCGGGAAAATGAGGAACGTACATATTATCACTGGGTCTGATATAAAAAATTTGATCTTCTAAATCCTCACAATCAACTCCCAATTCCTGAAAAACTTCATTCATATAGGACATCAATTCAGAGTCATCATCAAATTTGCGAATTTCACTAAGCAATTCAGCAGCTTTTTGTTCATTAAAAGAGTTCAGTTCAACCAAGATGTCTCTGCCCTCTTCCATTTTTTTGACAACTTCAGCATATTCTTTTTTGGTCGTCTCTAAAAACTGTTCAAAAATGTCTCTTTTCCCCAAACACAATTCGGGTTTTTTTAAGAACTCTTCCAGTAGCGTTTGCAATTGTTGATGAACAAGATTGGCCCCTTTGGCCGAATGGCAAAAGGCATTTAACCCCTCATGGTACCAAGTAAACAAGACTTCTTCGTGTGAGCTGGTAATATAAGGCACATGAATATTGATGTCGCTTGTTTGGCCAATTCGATCTAGGCGCCCAATACGTTGCTCCAGTAAATCGGGAAACAAGGGCAAGTCAAAAAGTATCAAATGATGAGCGAATTCAAAATTTCGTCCCTCACTTCCGACTTCTGTACAAAGGAGAACCTGGGCCCCTTCAGGATCTGAAAAATAGGCCGCCTGGCGATCGCGAGCAATAAAACTTAAACCAGAGTGAAAAAAAGCGATCGCAAGGCCAGGAATGCGCTCTTTTAAAATTTTTTCCAACTCTAAAACTTTTGTTTTTGATTTTGTGATGAGAAGAATTTTATCATCTCTCTTTTTTGATAAAAATTCACATAACCAATCAAGCTTAAGCTCGAAACTTGCTCCAATGACTTCTTCATCTTCTAAACTTAAATGTTTTGTTTTTTTACTTTCTAAAGCATAGGAATGAAGAACTCTCTTTGGAAAAAAAG
>JAGOVS010000262.1 GCA_018060625.1 Bacteriovorax sp.
AGCTTCTCTTTAATGTGATGAGGGGATTTCTCAATTCACTTGTGTGACCATCTGCTGACATGATCTATTCCTTATTTCTAATTTTTGTTAAATAACTTACACGAGGCTTAACATTTAATTCTTCAAGAACGGTAAAATTCCTTGGGTCATTAATGACCTGAAAGATTTTACTTTTATGGTCATTCATATCTCCAAAAACAATGGCATCTGATGGACAACTTTGCTGACAGGCCAATTTGATATCCCCATCACGCAACTCTCTGTTCTCTTTTTTTGCCGTAAGTTTTGCCTCTTGAATGCGCTGAATGCACATCGAACATTTCTCCATAACTCCACGAGAGCGAACAGCAACATCTGGATTTAAAACCATATTCTCATTTGGGCCAGTGTGAGGGTAATCAAACCAATTAAATCGTCTTACCTTATAAGGACAATTATTTGCACAATATCTAGTTCCTACGCAGCGATTATAGACTTGCTCGTTTAATCCATCTGAACTATGCACCGTTGCCAAAACAGGGCAAACAGATTCACAAGGAGCATTTTCACAATGCTGACAATTCATTGGCTGAAATACAACTGAAGGTGAATGATCATTACCTTTATAATAACGATCAATTCTCATCCAATGCATCTCTCGTCTGTTTTTTACTTCTTCTCTGCCAACAACGGGGATATTATTTTCAGCATTACAACTTACAACACAGGCCGAACAACCATTGCACTTATTTAAATCAATGGCCATTGCCCACTGACTTCCTGTTTTTTGATCTTTTCCCCACATACTGACCACATGGTGCTTTCCCTCGTTTCCTGATTTTGGGTTAGTTTTAAAGGCACCAAAAGTCGTCTCTTTTATAATGTCCCGCCCCTCTAAGGAGTGATGTGTCTGAGTCAGGGCAAACTCGTATTTTTTTGTAGTCTTTAGAATAACTGGATTGATTCTTGACCACTGATTATGCCCATCTTTGAATTGAGCAAATTGATAGGCATTTATCCCTAAGTCTTTACCCACTTTTCCAGAAACACTTCTCCCGTAGCCCACGGCCATTCCCATTGCTCGCTTTGCAAGCCCTGGTTGAACAAGCACTGGAATCTCAACAGACTTATGAGCTAAGGTAAAGTTAACCACATCACCAGTTATTAAACCCAATTTTTGCGCCATCGCTGGAGATATAAGCAAATAATTATCCCAAGTCGACTTAGTCAAAGGATCTGGTAGTTCTTGCAACCAAGGGTTGTTAGCATGCTTACCATCGCCAATAGCAATCTTCGAATAAAGCTCTAATACTGGTTGCTCACTTGTATCAATTGATTTTGCAAGAATGGCCAAATCAGGACTGATATTTTTACTTTTAAAAACAAGTTCAGTGGATAGCCCTGGAAGAATGGCCACTCCATCGTGAAGTGTCTCAGTCCAAAAGCTTGAAAAGATTAAATGCTTTTGTTGAGAGGGAAGAAACTTCTTAGACCAGACGGATTTCATATAGTCATCAAATCCTGAAGGTCTTCCAAGTAATTTCAAAAAAACATCTTCTACTTGCTTTGTATCGTACAATGGAGAAATCACAGGCTGAGTCACAACTAATTCATTCGGCCCAGAAATCGAATCACTCCAGGATTCATATTGGTGATGAATAGGGGCCACGTAAGCGCATTGAGAAGATGTCTCGTCTTCTGAAAAGCAAAACGCAAACTTATCGTTTACTCTGGCAAATGCACTTTTTATTTTAGCAGCATCGTAATAACTATAGAACGGATTAACATCCCAAAAAATGACAACATCCAGCTCACTTCGATTGGCATTGAGCGAGTTGATTAATTCCTCAAACTTTTCCTCATTTCCAAATTTAAAAGCATCCGATTGATAGACCGAAATTGTTTTTCCCCAATTGCCCAAAATTTCATTTATCCTATTGGCTATTAACTGAATTTTCGGGTTTGCCATCCCATTGGCCACAATTGAGCGTCCTCTATGAGCAAGAAGCTCTTTGGCCACTTTTGCGGCTAAACTAACAATGTCTTTAGACGCCTGAACATGAACATCCTCTCCCCCAACTCCAGCTAGGAGTAAAAGCATAAAAGACTTAATCTCTTCTGCATCAAGAGGATATCGATCGTCAGCATTTGATCCTGTTAAAGAAAGAAGAGGTTCCACTTGTACATGCCGAAGAGGTATTTTTTTTTGATCGACACTTTTTTTATCTGCATATTGACGTGCATATGTTACGCCATCAACTTCACTTGCTAAAAAATCACAGCCGACACCCAGAACATAATCTGCCGATTCAAAAGAATACAATATTTCGGTATTTGGCTTTTCAAAAGTCTGGCTACGATAGTAACGAGAAACAGGAGCATAAACAAAGTGCTCAACTTTCCCAAATTGCTTAATGAACTCTTCTATAAGTGAAGCTTTTGATGGGCCTTTCATTTCCCCCGTTACAAGAGCAATCCTTCTTCCTTCTTTTTGCGCCTTTACTAAAGCACTCTGCAGATCGCGTTCAAGAATATCCCAAGAAATGGTCGATTGATTTTTTTTAGGATTTTTTAAGCGATATGAATCGTAAAGTGAGAGGATACTCGCCTGAGATATGGCCGATGCACCTCCCTTAGTCCAAAGAGATTTATCATTTCCCTCTACTTTTATAGGTCTTCCTTCTCTCGTCTTAATTAATAAAGGCGCCCCATCATAACTAGTCGCAAACCAAGAAGGAACACCTGGAACAATTACATCATTTTTTTCTAAATAAGGCACGGCCTTTCTTACTGTACTTTTAGTACAAGCTGCCAAAGGAAGAATGGTGAAAGAAAATCCAGCGACCTTTAAGAAATCTCTGCGCGTTTTAACTACAGAAAATGAATCAAATTCACCTTTAGTGAATTCCGATTTTAAGACTTCCGTATCAATGTCTTTTTGATGAATATCTTGCCAATAACTATCTTCTCCCGAGTTACTACAAGAGCAGTCGTGAGAACAACCTCTGTCTTTTTTTTCTTGATCATCATTCATACTCATTATTTTTTCCTTTCTATTATAAACCTTTACTGGTGGCACTTGGCACAATCCCCACCAGAGGCACTCTTGTGATCCTTTGGTGGAGCGATTTCATTTCCTCTATGGCATTGAATACACCACCCCATACTCATGTTTTTTACTTGAGTCACTC
>JAGOVS010000085.1 GCA_018060625.1 Bacteriovorax sp.
GCCATAGACCAATCAAAATTTGTAGATCTCTATAAAAGCGAACTTGGGAAATCCATTGTTAATGCTTTTACCTCCTATTGTATGGATACTCCAAAGTCTTGTCGAAGCAAAGATGCAACTGAAAAGTGTCTATTCGATGAAGATTCAGCCAAGACAAATCGGAATAAGAATATAAAGGAGCTTCGTGAGACGGCCACTTTTTCTAGCGAAGAAGGGGCCGAGTGGGAGCGATGTATAAGAGCTGTTCCTGAGATTTGTTATGACGAAAACATTGCTTCAAGCAAGGATAAAGATAAAGTGTACTCTAACACTAAGGCCTGTCTCATTATGGACTTTGTCAAGGCCTCTCGGAAAAATATCATCGCAGCGGAAGAGCAAGAAAAATTCTATCGCGACCTTCAAGATAAATCTGCTCAAGGAATTGCCATTAATGCTCACAATATCAAAGTGATTGACGAAAAGGATCTTGCTTCTGATAAACTCACTCAGCTTAATTCGGCCGATATCTCAAAGGATTTTAAAGACTCAAATGATAAGACAACAAGTGTTTCAAAAACTCTTGAGGCGACTGAGAAAGAAGCAGTAGAATGTGAAAAGAAACTTGGTAATGATGAAAATTGTAAAAAATTCCTCAGTACAAATACCGAAAAAAATACTGAGGCCATCACAGCTTTTGGGATTGGACGAATGGCCCAGGAAGATGATTTAAAAGAAAAACTAAATAAAGATGAAAATGTGGTCACCTATCTCAAAGAAGAAGGTTATGATGATGGTCAAATCAAAGAGATGTTAAAAAAAGAAAATATTCAAAAAGTAAAAGATCAAATCACGGAGCGCTTTAAAAATGAAAATGCGGCGATCATTAAAGAAATGGCAGAGCGAGTGGCCAATAAAACATCAACCAAAGATGGCACAATTGACAACAACGACGATAGTAAGATTAAAGGTATAAAAACAGAACTTGCTAGTCGCAATGACGATCTTAAAGATCTAATTCACTTCAACAATATTGTTTCTTCTTATTTAACAATAACTCCTGAAAAAAAGGACGACAAAGACAATAAAGGAAAACCAGGTGAAGCTTCAAGAAATACGGCCTCTCTTCATGCTGAGGTAGGATCAATGGATGCTAAAGAAGCAAAAGATCTTAAAGCACGGATAGATTCTAATAAAGATCTAAAAGAAAATCAAAATTCAACTTCTCTAGGTATTTCAACAATTAACACTATCCTTAACTACATAAAACCAAAATCTAACGACCAATAAAACTCTGCTCGTATAAACTCGCCTTATTTTTTGACCCAGTTTCATCGCAACGCTTTTCGGTTGAGTAAAATTCATCCATGCCTAAAACTTGACCGTTATTATAATCGATAAGAGTTCTGACCTTAAATTTTTCAACACTGTCGATTTTGTAAGACCCATCAATTTGCTTAATAAAGTACTGGAGAGTAAGGCCATCAAGGCCCTCTCTTATGAAGGAAATTTGCACCCTCACATTTTCTTGTTCGAGAGTATTGCTAATGAGTTCATTTTCTTTAATCTTTGAGCAAAGCTGAGACAAGTAACCGGTCGTATCGGTTTGCACTTTCTTAAAAAATGGCAAAGAGGCGGAAATCGCTCCCACGGGATTATAAACCAAAACCGAGTCTGTCGAGTATTCCATTATGGCCGTGACCTGATTTAATGATGTTTGGTTTGAACAATCCACGTACTTAGTTGAGAAATGGAACTTCCCTCCTAAAAAATCGGCCCCTCTAAAATTTTTAGATTTAGATTGATACCCATAGCAAATTCTCGTTGCGATAATTCTCTCTTCGTTACTCAAAGGACGTACTTCACTCATCAACGCACTCGTGCTAAGACTTATTTTGCTCACACTATTTCCTCCGCCACAAGCAGATAAAATAATGGATGACGAAAGAAGGATGAATGTTGTATAGCTCAGAGGCTTCTTCATAGATGAAATTATCGGTATTAGGGAAAAAAATGTGACAGACTTTAAAGGGAATTTAGGAAATTATAAAATTATAAAAACCGAGGACAATACTGAAACTATTTACTCGGAATATTTTAATGAAGCTTGCCATAACTTATCAGGTGCCTATGAAGAGACTTTACATAATTATATACAGGGATGTCTTATCCCGGATCTTTTTAGTCAAGGAGACGATTTTTCTCTTTTAGATGTTGGCTTTGGTGTAGGGGTTGGTCTTAAGGCCTTAATAGACGAATCGACTCGTCATCCCTCTTTTAGCGCTCAAGTCTTCTATTATTCAATTGAATTAGATGAAGCTCTCCTTCTTTGGTCGCTCCAAGCAACTCTTCCTTTCCTTTGTCTTGAAAAAATTGAGGCCCATGGACTGACAAGATATGAAGGGCAATACGGGCAAATATCAATTCGCGTTTTCATAGGGGACGGACGCAAAAGCCTACCAAGGGCCTATGAACACCAACTCTTAAAACCATTGAATGCCATTTTTCAAGATGCCTTCTCTCCCAAGAAAAATCCCACACTCTGGAGTGTTGAGTGGTTCGATTTTTTAAAAAGCATTTCAGCAAAAAATGTTCGACTCTCCACTTATAGTTCTTCCATTAGCATTAGAAAATCCTTAAACACCTCTGGCTGGACTCTTGAAAATGCCAAAGGTTTTGCCCTTAAAAAAACGATGACCAAGGCCCAACTTACCGGTAAGACCACGCCTGAGTTACTTGATCAATTACAGCGCTCACCGACTCTTGAAATCAGAGATAATTCCATTACACTAGAGAAATGAAAAATAAAATCACCGCCCTGTTTGGTATCGAATACCCCATTATCCAAGGGGGAATGGTTTGGGTCTCTGGAGGGAAACTTGCTGGGGCCGTTTCAAAGGCCGGAGGACTCGGATTAATTGGTGCAGGCTCTATGAAGCCAGATCTTCTCCATAGACATATTGTTAAGGCCCAATCCCTTACATCAAGGCCGATTGGTGTTAATATTCCTCTACTCTATGAATTGGCCCAAGAGCAAATCGACATGGCCCTTTCTCATGGGATTAAAATTTTTTTTACCTCTGCTGGAAGTCCTAAGAAGTTTACAGCTTATCTTAAAGATCACGGGGCCACCGTTGTTCACGTAACCAGCTCTCCTGATCTGGCACTTAAATGCCAACAGGCCGGCGTTGATGCCGTTGTGGCCGAAGGATTCGAGGCCGGAGGGCATAATGGCCGAGATGAGCTCACAACCATGGCCCTTATTCCACAAGTAAAAAAACTAATCAATATCCCGTTAATTGCAGCAGGTGGAATTGGAGATGGGCATTCTCTTTTGGCCGCCTTTGCTTTAGGTGCCGATGGAGTTCAAATGGGTTCTCGCTTTCTCATGACAGCGGAATCAAGTGCTCACCAAAACTATAAAAACCTTCTTTTAAGCGCCTCTGCTAGCTCCACCCGACTACTCATGAAGGCCACCACTCCCGTGCGCTTATTTGAGAATCAATTTTCTCGAGAAATTATGCAGATTGAGCAGTCTTTTCATGGAGAGGCCCAAAAACAAAAACTCATCGAACATTTAGGGAAATCCAGAGCAAAAAAAGGAATGCTTGAAGGAGATCTTGAAAATGGAGAACTTGAGATAGGCCAAGTGATTAGTGGTATAAAATCGATTTTAACCGTAGAGGACGTTTTTAAAGAACTTCTCGCTGACTACCAGAAGGCCCTAAGCTCACTTCCTAGACTTCATTCATAATCCCCTTAAAACGTTTTATGACCTTGCAGTTGAGCAATCCTTTCTCTTAAGGGCGGATGACTTGAAAAAAGGCGCATCATTGCATCTTTAGAAGTAATTTGCATTGAACGAAAACTTGCACTTCCCTTATCTTCACTGCTCTCAAGTTGGGGATAGGCCCGCATAAGGGCATTAAGGGCCGCAATCATCTTCTCTTTTCCGGCCAAATCGGCCGCTCCATGATCGGCCCTAAACTCTCTGTCTCTTGAAAACCAAGCGACTATCGGGGCCGCAAGAATTCCAAAAACAAGATCTAAAACAAAAACGAGCATCATTTGAATCATGGGGTTTGGTCTTTGATTACGCTCATCACTGCTTCTCATGGATTGAGTGATGGCAAAGGCCACGATTCGAGAAAAAAACATGACAAAAGCATTAACCACTCCCTGGACGAGGGCCATTGTCACCATGTCCCCATTGGCAATATGAGAAACTTCATGGGCCAAAACACCTTCAACTTCTTCATCACTCATCGTCGCAAGTAATCCGGAAGAGACTGCGACTAAAGAATTATTTCGCGAAGGCCCCGTCGCAAAGGCATTCAATACTTCACTTTGATAAATACCAACTTCGGGCATCTCGAGAAGGCCTGCTCGTCTTGAGAGGCGATGGACTGTTTCAACTAGACTTCGGTGAGGGGAGGCCAATGTCACAATTTGCACTCCCATCATCCAACGGGCCATGACTTTGGAGAGCATTAAAGAAATTAGCGAACCGAGCATTCCCCAGAAAAAACAAAAAAGCAGCAACGGCCCATAACTCATTCCTGCACTCGTCAAAGACTGCCCTATACCGAGCACATTGATCAAGATTGAAAGACCGGCCACAACCAAAATATTAACCAAAATAAATAAAACCACACGCTTCATAAACTCTAGCACTCCTCTCAATTAATAATTACAGTTACTAATCTGGCATTAATATCTATTGTGTCAAGGTTTCATGAGAAATTCCGACATGTTTCTATATGATCAAACGACATCTCAATACAAAAGAATTTCTTTGGCTTGCCATTATATTTTGGGCCGCGAGTTTTACCGCCATTGAGGCCCCATTTAGTTTTGTTTTCAAAACTAAAATACAAACTTGGCAGTTAGTGATTGATGCCATTATCTCACTGCTTTTTATGGCCGATCTGATTTATCATTTAAAAGAAAGTAAGGCGGCCAAAAGCAAAAAAGATGTCTATGTCGTTCAAAAAAAATGGACCATTGTCTTTATGTTTGCTGTGGATATTCTCTCTTGCATCCCCTTTGATCTTTTGTCTCATTTCTTGGGTCACCAAGAGTTTTTTGTGGCCTTTCGTTTTATGAGAATGATCAGGATTGTTAAAATTTATACGCTTATTGAAAATATTACCATTGTTCCGTTCCTCTTTAAAATTCAGTCCATCGCATTTGGTTGTTTGATGGTCGTCAACTGGATTGCTTGTGGATGGATTTATATTTATCCCAGAACAGAAGAAATCGATATCACCAGTTATTATATCAAATCCTTTTATTGGGCCTTAACGACGTTAACGACCATCGGTTATGGCGATATTGTCCCTCAAAATAATGCTGGTCGAATATTTACTTGCTTCATCATGATTATTGGGGTGGGTATGTACGGGATTGTAATTGGGAATATCTCCCGCATGCTTGCCAGTGCAGATCGCTACAAAGAGCAATCCAGAGAAAAAATCAACGACCTCCTTATGTTTATGAAGCATTATAAAATCCCAGAAAAACTTCAGCAAGCGGCCATTAATCATTACGCCCATCTCTATTCAAAACGACTAAGCGATAACGATGAGAAAATCATTGCCGATTTGCCACATGCTCTTCAACAAGAAATGCAAATCTATATGAAAATCAAACTGATCAGCAGTATTCCCATCTTTAATGGTTGTTCAAGTGAATGCTTAAAAGATGTCTCGATTCATTTAGAACAGATCTATTCCTCTCCTGAAGATATGATTATAAAGATTGGGGATATTGGTGAAGAAATGTTTATTATTGCCCACGGAAATGTAGATATTATTCTTAATGGTGGAGATCGTGTGGCCACTCTCCATGATGGCCAAATTTTTGGGGAAATTGCCCTACTTAAAGAAACGACGAGAACGGCCAATGTTCAATCCCAAGATTATTGTGATCTCTTTAAACTCACTAAAAAAAGTTTTAACGACATCGTAGAACGCTACCCAATGCTCAAGTCTAATATTGAAAATACAACTCAAAGACGAAGCACTGATCAAACGCCCCCTAAAAACCGGCCTTCTTCTTAGCTTCAGCAATCATAAGCTCGCGCTGAGATTTATCCGCCCAACGGGCCTGGGCCGCTGGAGAAAGTTTTCTAATAGGATCAAAATAAAAAAAGACTTCACCTGGTTTAACACTTGGGGCGGTCCAAACAGAGATCCCATTTTCACGATCATAATATTCATATGAGGCCACATGTCTTTTTCCTCCTCCGCCGGGAGCATCGCAAACAAAGGTTGGCGTATTAAAGCCTGCGGTCATTCCTCTTACCGCCTTTTCTAAGGCCTCACCAAAAGCGATCGTTGTTCTGAAATGTTCGCAACCTGGTACCATGTCGTGCATATACACGTAATAAGGCTGCACATTGATATAACTAAGTTGTCTGATAAGAAGAACCATATCATTGATATTGTCGTTGACTCCCTCTTGTAAGACCGCTTGATTTCTGACTGTAATTCCCTCAGCGAATAAACGATCCATCGCAAGTTTTGAATAAATCGTCATTTCTTTAGGAGAAGAAAAATGAGTATGGATCACCACTGATTTTCCCATTGAGCGGGCCTTTTTGTGAATATCGTTAAAGGCATTAAACCATTCATGATCACTGAGGATTTTTTGCGGATAAATGGCTATCCCTTTTGTGGCAAATCGCAAGCGTCTAATATGTGGAATATTGAGAAGATTTTCACCAATAAAGGTGATCTGTTTTGCCGTTAACATAAAGGCATCACCACCAGAGATGACGACATCTTCAATTTCATCATTGGCGCGAATATAATCAAAGGCGACGTCCATACGGGCCTGGTTGACACCGTAGGTTTCCTTTTCAACTGCTTCAGTTGAGCCTCCAATTAATCGAGAACGTGTGCAATACGAGCAGTAAACCGGGCAAATAGTCGTGGGTAAAAAAAGCACTTTATCATGGTAACGATGTGTTAGTGTAGGCACTGGAGAGTCAACATCCTCATGCAATGAATCTGCTTCATAATTAGGATGATCTGGAAGAAATTGTGAACCAATCGGAAGAAACTGTTTTCGTAGCGGACAATTAACGGGATCATTCCAATCCATGAGGGCAAAAATATAAGGAGTAATTCTAATATTCATCGGTGTAATACGCTGACCAGCAAGCATATCTTGATAAAAAGAATCGAGACAGAGCTCTCCTAATAAGGTCTTCACCTGATCAACTTTTTTGATTGAATGTTTCATTTGCCACATGTGATCTGAAAATTCTTCTCTGGTTACATTTTTCCAGCCGGGAATTAATTTCCAAAAATCGTCTTCACGAAAGACGCGATGAGCGTGTTCATCTAGCGAGAGAACAAGTTTATCATTGAAATCTTTTATATCCTTAATTGTTGTTGCAACTGAATTTTCCATAAATGAATCCTTTATGTTTGTTTTTTTAAAATATGGACTGTTTTTATTATGCCTTCTTTTTAAAAACTTTAAAGAGTAAGGGTGACACGATTAAAAAGATCAGGAAGAAAACAAAATAATGAAAGTAGGCCTTAATATCAAAATGGACAAATTCGGCCAGGTAATGAGTGATTCCCACAATGCCACCTACCCAAAGTGTAGCGCCAGCGATATCAAATAGCACAAACCGAAAAACTGACATATTGCTTGTTCCAGCGACAAAAGGGGCAAAGGTACGAACAAAAGCGACAAATTTACAAAAAAGAATGGTTTTTCCCCCATGTTTTTTATAAAAAGTTTCGGCCATTTCCATATGTTTTTCTTCGAGATAAAAACGATGAATATTATTGCGGACTTTAGCTGCATATTTTCGACCTAAGAAAAAACTAAAATGGTCTCCCAAAATGGTCGAAAATATCAAAGAGGGAATGAGAATCTTTAAATCAATATGTCCTTGGGCCGAAATCAGACCCAATGTAATAAGAAGTGAGTCACCTGGAAGAAAAAAGCCAAAAAGCCCAGTTTCTGCAAAGAGAATAATTGAGAGTCCCCAATAGCCGAAGAATTGAAAAAAGGCCAATGGGTCTGAGCTTATTTGAATAAGTGGTTCTAATATTTCCATAATTTACTTCATCGAAGTGTACCAAAATTATCAAAGTCGACCTAGTAAAAAATTCAGGGAGATCAAGTCTTTCTGGCGCTAAGTAGCAGATTAGTATTAGTATCCGGCCACTTATCCCTAAAATTTGGAATATCCTCACATGAAAAAGTTATTACTCCTTTTATTATTGATTATTAGTTTTACTCCGCTCGACTCACAAGCACTCTCTCTCGAGCGATTTCTTGACCGAAAAGAGATGCAGAGAAAAATTCGGGACAAGATTGCAGAACAGGATATTAATTTTGATGTCTCCCTGGGTGATATTGACTTGATGGAAGGAATCAATATTGCCGGCGAATACCACTATGAAGTGGAGGCCTCTTATATTAACAAATTCTACTCGCGAGTTGATAAGTGGGACGTAAGGGCCAAAATTAATATTGGAGATGTGATTAAGGATTTAATCGATAGTCCGTTTGGTTTTACGGTCAATCGTGATACCAGTTTTTACTTCGTGAGACAATTCCCTTCCAAAAAAGAGGCCATCAAAGCAACCCCTTATGGCCCTCAAAAACTTCCATTGAACGCAAAACTTGCTCTGGCAAATCTTAACCCCGGAGATTTTGTAAGTATGCCGGTTAATCTTAGTGTTGCCCTTGGCGTCTCAGATGCTCAAGAGGTTAACACCCAAGTACTCTTAAAAGGTAGTGCCTCTGCGGCCGTTGTCTTAAGTGGAGAATTCACGGTTCAGGTCTATAAGCTCGATGCAACACATGTTCGACTAAAACTTCTGACAACAAGAGGAAATGGTGCTTTTGCCAACTTCGAAGTGAGAAATGGATTTAATATTTTTGGACTTAGAGCAGTTGATCATCAAATTGAGCGACTTTTTGATCGCGATCTTATAGAGCTTGGATTTAAGTATGATCCAGGATCTCAGTTTATTATCGACTATGTTTTTGATTTAAAAAATGCAGAGGCCCAAGAGGCCTACAACCAAATTCTAAGCTCAACTTTGAAATTTAAAGATTTTATCGTTGCCGACATGGTCGATGCGAAAGATCTAAAAGATAAACTTATATCCACCTATGAAAAAACTGACGCTCTCTTCTTTGCCGATCAAAACAAAGAACCAAAAGATCGCAGGGTTCAAAGAATATTCAAAGGATTTAGCAGTTATAAAGGACACACTCGCCACATAAAACTGGGTCTTCTCGTCACTAGTTATGCTAAAGACCTTACTTACACTGAAAGCAAAGTTACTTTTATCGATAAAAATGAAAAAAACTTTGAATTTTTTTATCCCACCTATTCAAAGTACATAGAGACTCACCTAGGAAGAAGGCTTTTTGATTTAAAAGATCAAGTTTTTCAAAATAACTTTGGCCTTATCCCACGCTTTCAAAGTGAAAATACTACAAACAAGAATCCAGACTTAGGGTTAACTTTTGAGAGAAAAGATAGACACCTTACTAATTATGAGCAAAGACATATTGAGAATTTCATGCTCACGGAAATTCCTGAAGAACTGGTTAAGAACATTGATTTTTCTGAGTGGAAAAGTGGATCCAAGAAATATGACACGCGCATATTCTTTCAACTGGTCCTTAAAGATGAGGCCTTTCTTTACTTAAAAAACCTTGATGCTGAGGAATTAAAGAAAAAAATTCTCATCTACATGGAAGAGAAAAAAAATCTGCACGTCATCGATCGATCAAAAAGTACCTCTTTTGTGGAAAAGACCAAAAACTTTTTTCTTATTGATCGCTTTGTCGAAAAAAAGAAACTAACACTTCTTGCAAGCTCGTTGGCCAAAATCCTAAGTAATAAAGAGAATAATTCGGAAGAAATGCTTAAAAAACTAGTCGCCCTTAACGAGCTTGGGGTTTTTGATAAAATGGGGATTGGTTTCCTCATCTCACTTCTGCCTCAAGACAAACTCCTTGATCTTGCCTATTTGAAACTTGAGATGATTGGAAAAGATCTGAAGCCCATTGATCATGAATTTGGAACCCTCAAATACCGGGCCCTCTATAAAGAACTTACCGAGGTTCAAAGTAGGCTCTCAAATCGCTCTTATGACCTTCGACTGTCAGACCAAGACCGAAATGTGCAAGATTTGGATACAAGTACCTTTTAAAAGGGGTGTTGGGGCCTTCAAATTTAAAAAAAAGCGCTTATAAAGGCGTTTACGCATTTATTCTTTAATTTCATTGACTTAAACCAATATAGTTACATATAATATAAATTATATGTAACTATATTGGCGCTTTTTCAAAGGAATGAAAGAATGGGCCCTTCACATGATCTCTCTCTTCATCATTTAGAAATGATGGACTCTTACCTTCATAATCTCTCTCGCTTAAACAAATCGGAACACACCCTTAGAAACTATAGGGCCGATCTTTTAAAATTTTTTACTTGGATTGAGTTTCACGAGCAAACAAAGCTGATTAAAGTTAACGGTGAAGTGATTGGGCGTTATAAAGAATTTCTAAGCAATGGAGGAGCTGTTTATAAAGAAGTTCGCGCTAATCCTCGGTTGGTTTTTTTGTTGTGGTTTAAAATTGTTATCAGTAGGGCCATCTTGAAGAAACGGGTCCAGAAATCGATGCTTTTTTTCCAGGCCCCAATGAGTGTCAGCTCAAGGCGACGACATCTCTCAAGTTTAAAAAACTTTTTTCAATACCTTAAAGAGGTCAATGAGGATGCCTCTGAAAAGTATTCAAAAAATCCTGTTAAGAGTAAAATTCACGCTATTACGCTTAAAGAAATAGATGTTGTACCGACCAAAATGATCTCAAGAGAGGAATTTAAACTCATTGAAGAAAAAACCTTTCGAACTAAAGAGCGGCTTATGTTGTATTTGCTTTATTATGGAGGGCTTCGTTTAAGTGAGTTGTGCTTTCTTAAGATTTCTAACTTTGACAGACAGGCCCGGGTGCTAAGCTTTACTCGCAAAGGTGGCTCTGTGCATACATTAGTAATTCAAAAAGAAGAACTTATATTCAAAAATTTTGATTATTATTTAAATCAAACGATATTTCAGACTGATTTTCTTTTTCAAAACAAGGCCGGGCGGCCCTATTCATTAAAAACTTTCTATAACCAAATCATGAAAATAATTAATCGAGCGCAGGTTTCAGAGGGGATATCGCCTCACAGCTTTCGGAAGGCCTGTGCGACAAATCTATATATACGAACTAAAGATCTTCTTTACGTGCGGGATTATTTAAATCATAGTGATGCCAAAGTCACTCAAACTTATATTGATAAAGCTACCTTAAGTAAAAATATAAAAAGGCTGCATTAGTTTAAGGATAATGAATTATGTTATTATTTTTGATTCGCTTTCTACTTATTATTTGCTGGTTGGCCATTTCTTGCTTCATTGGAGTGCTGGTTGGAATTCTTAGACCTTTTAATCCAGATAATATAAGAATTGTTTCGCTGCTTATAAACTTTGGGCGATATATTCTCGGTATCAAGATTGAAATTAAGAATCGAGAGATCATGGATCAATTAAGGCCATGTGTGTTCATTAGTAATCATCAAGATAATTTAGATATTTTTCCCGGGGCCTTCTCAATTCCAGATAAGACAGTTACTATCGGAAAACGCTCTATTTTACTCATTCCCTTTTTTGGACTTTTTTATTGGCTCTCTGGAAATATCCTTATCGATAGAAAAAATAAAAAAAGGGCCTTTCATGCAATGGACGAAGCGTCTAAGGCCATAAGAGAAAAGAAAATTTCCGTTTGGGTAA
>JAGOVS010000086.1 GCA_018060625.1 Bacteriovorax sp.
CGAATGGAGAGGTAGCCTACTATTTGATTATTTTTATAACAAGGGAAAACAGTGGCCTTGACCCAGTAACTTCGGCCAGTTTTACTGCGATTGCAAACATATCCTTGCCATAGATGACCAGCTTTTATCGTGGCCCATAAATCGGCAAATGCCGTTTTGGGCATATCTGGATGGCGGATAATACTATGAGGTTTTCCCATGAGTGTGCCTAAATCATATTCTGCAATTCGGTAAAAACTTTCATTAGCAAAGGTGATGACCCCTCGAAGATCTGTCGATGAGATGAGAATCTCATTGTCTTGTAAGTGATATTCATTCAGGCCTTGAGTAAAGCGTGAAGGAAAGTTGAGAGTACTTTCACTTAGCAGTGGAACAAGCCTATCTAGAGGGTCAATGCCCATTTTTTGATTTTGAATTTTAACCATTTCAATCAGATAAGAAAAAGTATCTCCAATGGTCGTTAATTCTTGGATTTGAGTAGAGACTTGAGTGGAGGTGTTGCTTAAATTTTTAAAATGACTTAGAGAGCTATTGATTTTGGTATTAAAACTTCTCGTATGGTCATTGACATTGGTGACATAATTTTTAGTTTCATCGACAAGTTTCTGCGATTGTTTCATGCTTGTCAGGGATTTTTCAATTTCAGAAGATAAATGTTTAATGGAATCTGAAATGAGTCCCAGTTTAGTTTGAATTTGAGTATTGGCCGTCTTAGTTGTTTTAGAAAGTTCTTTGACTTCATTGGCGACAACCGCAAATCCTTTCCCTGCTTCTCCAGCGCGCGCAGCTTCGATTGTTGCATTGAGAGCAAGAAGGTTTGTTTGATCGGAAATTCCATTGATGGTCTTTAAAAGGTCATTAACAAATGAGAAATGATTTTCCAGCGTCACCATAATATTAGCGACTGAGCTGAGTTGAACGGAGTTGTCATTAGTTTGATTTGAAACAGAGTTCATATTGGAGTAGATGAGATTAACATCTTTATTTACACTTTCAATTTTTCCAATAATATCATTAAATTCACTGATACTAATTTTGACAACATTTAATTGTTCGGTCGTTCTTTGGTTGAGTTCTGTTGAGACTTTATTGAGTTCTTTTCCTGCAAGATGAATGAGATTTTCTTGTAACTGTTTTTGATCAAAATCAACAATGGTTCCATCCTGGCCCATATTATACTCCCTAAATTGTTATAATTTAATGTTAATTACTTTGGGTTATTTTACCAGACCCCAAAAAACTGATATTCATCAGGTAAGTTTACAGGTAAATGAATTTTTGGGCAATTAGCAAAATTCAGGGAAAGCAAAAATTGATGAAGACTAAAAAGGCATAAAGCTCCAGGCAACGATTCTTGATTTTTTTTGTCCTTGGGCCATGTCAATTGTTCTAAAGGTGCTAATTTTTTCTTTTTTAAGTTCAGCATAGATGGCCGGTAAAGTCGTTTGCTTGGAAACCAAGGTTGAAAACCAATGACAATGATTTTTAAAGAGGAGACTTTCATGAATCATATTAATAATAAAACGCTCCTCTCCTCCCTCACACCAAAGCTCATGACTTAAACCTTGAAAATTCAAGTTATTTTTATTGAGTTTTAAATGACGATTCTTTTTCTCTGCAGACAGCTCTGCTTCTCGCGCAGAAGAGTGAAAAGGAGGGTTGCAAATTGTAGCATCAAAAAAATCATTCGGATGAATAATTGTCTCAAAGAGACTTTTCTTATTTTTTTGATGTCTGATTTCGATAAATGACTCTAGTTGGTTTTTGGCTATGATTTGGCGAGCATTGGCCAAGGCCATTTCGTCAATGTCAGAGCCGATTATCTTCCAGCCATATTCTCTCTGGGCAATCAAAGGATAAATACAACTGGCCCCTGTGCCAATGTCGAGCAGGGAGATTGTTTCTCCTTTGGAAGTCTTTGTTTGCTTGGATGATAAAAGATCTGCTATGGAGTGAATATAATCCGCCCTGCCAGGAATGGGAGGGCAAAGATAATTCTCTGGTAAATTCCAATCATCAATATGATAGAAGTGTTTAAGAAGTGCTGCGTTTAGTGCAATGACGGCCTTTTGATCTGAAAAATCGATGCTGATAGTATTGAAATTATTTTTTTTTACAAAGGGGGCAAGTTTTGGATAACTTTGTACAAGTTCATCAAAAGGATACGACGATTTATGTTTATTCCTGGGATGCAAACCAATTTTTTTAATCATATCCCAACAATAAAACAAAATCGTCGATGAAAAAAGAAAATAGTAAGAGGAAATAGTAAGAAGATTGAATAACAAACTGAAATGATTTAAAATGGCGAGGGCAATGAATTTGATTAAGGAAGTTTATGGAAAAGAAGAGAGTTATCGAGAAGGCAGCAGTCGGCTGGAGTGAAACGGTCGTAATGATTTGTTCTAAATGTGGTGATCAGTTTGAGAAAAATTGTGATAAAGAGTCTCCAGATCGTCTGCGTGGAGAGCTTAAATTCTTGGTGAAATCTCTCTGTGGTAAACGGATTCGCGTTCTATCTACAACATGTTTGTCGATGTGCCCTGAAAACAAATTGGCCATCGCCGTTACCACAAATACAAAGGAGACTGTATTTCAGGGTTATGTCGTAAGTCGTAATGTCTCGGCCCAAGAGGTTTTTGATTTACTTTAAATAAGACAATTAAAAAGACTATAAAAATATCGATTAAGAGTAGATAGAAAAACGCTCTTCTAGTTCTTCAATCCCTAACTCATTTAATATATTCTTTATTCGTTCAGTCGATTTTTTTCGGGGAAGATCTTTAAAGCTGGCAATGATTAATTCGTTTTTCATTGAATGCTCCCAACCCACTAATTCAGTCACAGTGACGTGATAGCCGTGAGCTTCCAGACGCAGACAGCGAAGAACGTTAGTAAGATGGGCCCCAAATTCACGGGTATGGAGCGGGTGACGCCAAATTTCGGTGAGAGCACTTTTTCCAAGCTCCCTTGCTTTATTTTTTCTAAGGACACTGGCCATTTCGGCCTGGCAACAAGGGACAAGGACTAGGTGTTTGACCTTTTTTTTAAGTGCAAAATCAATGGCATCATCCGTAGCGGTGTTGCAGGCATGGAGGGCCGTTACGATATCAATTGATTTTGGCAATAAGTCGGAATGAATTGATTCCTCTACAGTGAGATTGAGAAATGACATACGTGAAAAAGAGAGTTTTCGCGCGAGTTCTTGCGATTTTTTAATGAGTTCTTCGCGCGTCTCAATTCCATAGATATGTGAGTTGCCTTCGCCATTTTTTAAAAAAAGATCAAAGAGGATGAAGCCTAGATAAGATTTCCCGGCCCCATGATCGACAAGGCCCAAATCGGGGCCAGATTCTTTTAAAAGAGGTTCAATAAATTGACAAAGATGATAAACTTGTTTGAGTTTACGGCGACTATCTTGGTTCATCTGCCCATCGCGAGTTAAGATATGTAGTTCTTTTAATAATTCAATTGATTGACCCGATTTTATTTCAGTCATATTTTTTCCAAATAAATAATTGATTTGTTTTAATGTTTAACATCTTTTCAGGAGGAATAAAACTTCTTTCATTAAGTATTAAAAGACCTAGTGGAAGGCCCCAGTGTGAAGTGTCTAAATTTGCCGGGTAAGACGATTGGCAAAGGCCAGATATAATGGGATAATGAAAAAAAGATTATTTCTATTTATCCTCGCGGTCTTCCTTCCTATTTTCTCATTTGCAGGGGATTATTCCCACCTTGACCCTGATCATTTGATTCCTGAAAAGATATTAAATGAGGCCCTAAGCTTTTATGATACTAATCAAAACAAAATCAGCAATAAACGCTTTTTAGGTATCATCAATTATAAAGAGCACAATTCTAAGGAACGTTTTTTTATCGTTGATATGGAATCGGGCAGGGTTGATCGCTATTTAGTTGCGCATGGAAAAAATTCAGATCCTAATTTTGATGGGTATGCTACAAAATTTTCCAACACTATTGATTCAAAGAAGACTTCACTTGGATTTTATTTAACGGCCGAAACTTATGAGGGAGATCATGGTTATTCACTTCGTCTCGATGGAATATCATCAACTAATTCCAATGCTCGCAAGCGCGCTATTGTTATTCATTCTGCAGACTATGTCTCCCCAGGAGAAAAAATTGGCAGAAGTTTTGGTTGTCCGGCCATAGAGATTCGTTTTCATCAATTGGTCATTGATCAAATCAAAGGAGGTGCTCTTTTATTTGCTGCTTTTGAGTGAAATGATATTTCCCAGAAGACAAAAAAAGATTCCCAATATAATGGTCGAAGTCAATTGAACGTTTTCAAAAATTGAAGAGACAATCACTGCAATCATGGGGGAGATAATGCTGCTATAAGCGGCCTTTTCAGCGCCTATTGTACCGACCAATGTTTGGTAGGCCCAAAAGGCGATAACAGAACCAAAGATGGCCAAATACGAAAGCGAAAGAAGGAAGCTGACACTGGTTGGAAGTGCAAACGAATCATTTCTTATTAGGCCTATGATTAAACAAGACAAGGATCCATAGAGCATTCCAAAGGAATTAAAGACAACAACAGGAATTTTTTCTAGATGGTTTTTAAACGCAAACATATTTCCCGTAGAAGCAAAAAATGTTGCAAGAATTCCTAGAAGTAGGCCCTGGGTGGTTACTGACCCTGCTTGCATGCCTTTAAGTTCGCTCCAAAATAACAGAATGATCCCTACCACACCAAAGAGGCCACCAATAATGACATTTTGAGAAATGCGCTTCTTGAACCATAGACGCATGCCAATCATGTTAAAATAAACCAGTGTTGTGAAGGTTAAGGCCACGAGGCCCGAGCTCATTTTTTCTTCTGTGAGATAGGTAAGAATGTAGTTGAGGCAAAAGTTGAAGAGACCTTGGAGAAAAAAGAAAACGTGATTTTTTAAGGGATACTGAAGGCTTTTTTTAGTGACAAAATAATTAAAAGCAAACATGAGTAGAGCAGCGATCAAAAAACGGTAAAAAACTCCTACCGTTGGCGCCGTAGAGTTAATTTGGAATTTAATAACCAGCCAAGTTGTTCCCCAAATGAGTGAACAAATGGCAAAGAGAAATAAATTTTGGGATTTCATACGTTTAAGTCTAGCTTTAAGGCCGAAGTGAGTAAAGCGTGAGCGCCATGAAAGGAATACTCTTAATATGCGCATATCGTATTTATTTTTTTTGTCTAAACGTCATCTCATTGCTCTTAGACCCATAATTTGTGTATTATTAAATTTATGAAATCTTATTTCACCTTAGAGACATCTCAAAAAATACTTAAATATGCGGCCGTCTTTCATGCCTTGATGGGTCTTATTTTGATTTTTTTCCCGGCAATCCTCTTTAATCTTTTAACTCTTTCTCCACCTGAAAACGTCGATCTTTGGCAGGCAGTAGGAGTAGGGATTACCATTATTGGAGGAGGATATTACCTGGCAAGTCTAGACCCAGAAGAACATTGGTTAATGATCTTAGTTGGCCTATTTCTCAATGTCTTTCCTTTGCTCGTTTTTATAAAGTCTTTTTTGATTGGTCACCTTTCGTTTCAGGGCCTTTTTTTATTCCTATTAAATAATCTTTTATGGATAGCTCTTTTTTATAACATCCTTCTTTGTCTTTATACGGCCAAAACCCTAGAAGAAAGTGAACCTAAAAAATTTCACGATTTAATTAAGTTTGTCAGAACAAGTAACGGAGAGACTCTTTATGAGTTATCACAGAGAAACAATACTCTTTTAATCTTTGTACGTCATTTTGGATGCACTTTTTGTCGAGAAACAGTTTCAGAAATTGCGAAGCTAGAAGAAAGTATCTTAAAAAGAGAATTAATCCCAGTTTTCGTTCATATGAGTGATCCAAGTTTTGCCGATGACTTTTTTGCACGTTACTACTCACATCCCGTGGCCCATGTATCTGACCCAGGTCGCTTACTTTACAAGAGTTTAAATTTAAAACGCGGTAATTTTTATCAAATATTTGGACCAAGGACTTGGTTTCATGGACTTTGGTCTGCGATCTTTAAGGGCCATGGATTAGGGGCCAGCGAAGGTGATGTTTTGCAATTAGGAGGCGTTTTTGTCCTTTCGAAGGGACAAATACTTTTTGAGTATAAATCTCAATCGGCCTCAGATATTTTTGATCAGGATCTTCTTCCCCACTCTTAAAAATATGCTAAACTCTAAGGAAGTAAAAAGGCAATGTCTTAATTGGCCTTTTGCCCCCCTTTAGGATGAAGGAGATTTTGGATGTGTGGTTTTGTTGTTATTGAAGGTAAATTTGATTCATTTTTAACTCAGGATTTTAAATCTGATTATAATAAATTAAGTCATAGAGGTCCCGATGATCATCAATTAGTCTCGTTTTCACAAGGACTGATAGGCTTCCATCGTTTGGCCATTATGGATTTATCAGAGCATGGAAGACAGCCATTTGTCTCAATCAACCAAAATCAGCTTGTTTGTAATGGAGAAATCTATAATTATCTGGCACTCAAGAATGAATGCACAAATCATCAATTTATTTCTCATTCCGATTGTGAAGTGCTTCTCCCCCTTTATGAAATATGGGGAATTAGAAAATTGGTAGAAAACTTAGATGCTGAATATGCGCTGGTCATTTGGGACGAAAAAAAACAAAAACTCCTTGCGGCCCGGGATCCTATGGGGATAAGACCTCTTTTTTACGGTAAGACAAAATCGTTGAAAATGGCCTTTGCCTCTGAAGTGAAGGCCCTTATTGATTTCTGTGATGATATCAAAGCTTTTCCACCAGGATACTATTTTGATGGGGAAGAGTTTCATTGTTATTTAGACCTCGGTACTGTTTCGTCGTTTCATCAGCTTTCAGAGAATGAGATTTTAAAAGGGATCAATTCACGTTTAGTTAAGGCCGTTGAAAAACGACTTCAGTCCGATGCAGAGGTTGGCTTTCTCTTGAGTGGAGGATTGGATTCCAGCCTGGTTTGCGCAATTGCTCAGAGGCTTAATAGCAAAACACCGATACGCACATTTTCAATTGGTATGCCAGATGATGCCATTGATTCAAAATATGCTCAAGAGGTGGCCCATTTTATTGGGGCCAATCATACCAATGTAACAATGACAAAGCAGGATGTTTTAGCGGCGCTAAAGCAAGTGATTTGGCATCTTGAGACTTGGGATATTACAACGATTCGAGCGTCTATTGGAATGTATTTAGTTTGTAAGTTTATCAAAGAGAATACTTCTATAAAAGTTCTGTTGACCGGGGAAGTAAGTGATGAGCTTTTCGGTTACAAGTACACTGACTTTGCTCCCAGCGCATCCGAGTTTCAAAAAGAGGCCCAAAAACGAATTCGGGAACTTTATCTTTATGATGTTTTGCGTGCAGATCGCTCAATTTCGGCCAATTCTCTAGAGGCCAGAGTTCCTTTTAGCGATAGTGAATTCGTTCAATTTGTCATGGCAATCAATCCAGAAATGAAGATGAATAAGACGGGAATGGGAAAATTTCTATTAAGAGAGGCCTTTAGGGCCGATCAGCTTTTACCTGATTCTATTTTATGGAGAGAGAAAGCGGCCTTTTCAGATGCCGTCGGCCACAGTATGGTAGATGAATTAAAGGCCTATGCTGAAACTCAATACACTGATGAGGATCTCTTGAAGGCCGCTGTAAAGTACTCCTATAAACCTCCCTTTACCAAAGAGTCACTGTTGTATCGCGATCTTTTTGAAAGTTTCTACCCTCATCGAGCTGAATTAATTCCAGATTTTTGGATGCCCAATTCATCATGGAGAAATTGTCAGGTAAGTGATCCAAGTGCTCGAGTTCTTCCTAATTATGGCAAGAGTGGAAAGTAGAGTAATGCTTTATCAAATTGTCTTTGAGAATGCTCATTTTGTAATCGTCGATAAGGCCGCAAATGTTTTAAGTGTGCCTAGTCGAATGGGGGAGGTAGAAGAGCGACCGATTCTAGGTCTTGTTTTGCAAAATGACTTAGGTATTAGGCTTTTTCCTGTTCATCGCCTCGATTTTGAAGTTCAAGGTTTGATTATGTTTGCCAAAACACCTGCTGCTCAAAAAGCAGGGAATGCTTGGTTTGAGAAAAAAACGGTCGAGAAAATTTATTGTGCTTTAACATTATCTCACTCCGGCCATAAAATTGGAGAGACGAACGAGTGGCAATGTCGACTGCTCAGAGGAAAAAAACGGGCCTATGAGGCCGCTCATGGTAAAGAAAGCCTTACTATTGCCCATCTTGAGTCTTTGGATGAATCAGGATATTTTCATTGGGAGATGAGACCTGTTACAGGGCGTTCTCATCAACTGAGATATGAACTTTTCCGTCATGGAATGCCAATTATTGGGGATGCTTTGTATGGATCAACTGAAAGATTTAAATTTGAAGGTATTGCTCTTCGTTCTTTTAAAATCGATTTTTCAAAGGCCCTCGATCGCCAAGATTTTTTGTTACCAGATCAGATTGTTGTCGATCCCTTTTAAAAATACTTAATTAAGATTTGCCATCGTGAATTCTTTTTCTCTATACTAAAAAGTATAAGACCATTTTTTTTTTACTATGAGGGTGAAAAATGACAAACATAAAGTTTTCCTTTTTAGTTATAGGGCTGATGACATCTTTTCAATCATGGGGCTCAATTGCTCCCCTCAAAGAAGCCGCTGTAACTCATTCTCAAATGATTCATTTGAATTTGCAATTTAAGGCAAAACATAAGACCGTTAAGTCGGACCTCGCTATGCCCTTTTATCAAACGGCGGAAATTGAACGAACGGTCGATAATAAAAATGTATTGATTGAAGTTAATCCTCGTCGAGGAAAAAATAGCAATGAAGTGACCATTGAAATGAGATTTTTTAAGGCCGCAGGCTTTCCGGCCTACGCTAAAAAAGAAATTATCGCAAAACTGGGTGAAGAATCTAAGATTTCAGTTAAAGGACTCACTGTCAGAGTGACCCCTGTCGTGAATTAATGTTTAATCAAAGAGTTTTTGGATATGCTCAAAGAGCGGAATGAGCTCTAAGCTAATGAGAGCAATGACTGTCAGCTCTAGTATGTGGCTTCTGCGATGATTAATATGATCCAGAAGCAGTTTACAGATATCGGCGAGGTTTTCTAGTTTATTGTCTATACTTGTCTGCCAGTCGGCAAATCGAAATTTTTTTGAGGCCATTCTAAAAACGACAGAATGATAAAGGTCGCCTATGACTTTCAGGGAATTTTCAACTGATTCTACGATCTCGGCTATTTCGATATAGCGCTGCCCGGCCTCAAGGGCAAGATCCGAGTAGCGAGTCGAAAAAATACTCATATCTTTTAATTCAATGGCCGAATAGATTTCACGCAATTTTAAATCGAGTAAATCATCGTAATAGCGCATTTCTAAGAGTTGGTTAAGAGCGAATTCAATGACATCAGGAATATCCATAGAACCACTTGGTTCAATGATAAAGGCCGAATTCCAATCGATGACGGCAAGGTCATTTTTATAATATTGTAACTTTGATTCATAAATGCGCTCATAGATCTGAGGAGAAAGCGTATTTTTTTCTTCATTAACAATTAAGGCCGCAATATCTTCTTCTTCTAAGATGAGAGTCGCATCTGTATATTCCTTGGAGAGTTTCTCTATAAAGTAGATGATATAATCTTCAAAGACGTCATCTTCTTTAATTTTATTTGGTTTATCAATGGCCGCTTGAATTTGCATGGCAAGTTCATTGGCCTTTGAGCGAGAAAGGTCCTCAAGTTCTTCGTGATCCTGGATTAAAGTGGAAAGGGATCTTAGTTCATCTATACTTGTACCTTCTGCAATCAGGTATTCAAATGTGATTGAAAGGGCGCCAAATTGCCAAAATTTGGCACTGATTTCACAAGTAAAGTCCTTATCTTGAGTGGTGTATTTGTGTGATCCTAAAATGAGACCAAGTGGATCATTCGAGACAATGACGGCCTGGCGATTGATTTTTTTTAATCGAAATTTGGACCTCGAAGTTGTCGCTTCGGCCAAAATTTTTTCGGCCACCTCAAGATTAATCTCCTCACCGATATCATAAACACGGTAAATAAGGATGCGGCCTTTGGTGATTGTGCTCATTGATTCACTCATGGCATAATTTTATCATATTTGCAGTATTTAGAAATCGGGAAAAATTGTAAGCATTCAAAGCTTAATTTTATTAGATTTTAGTGGTATAACCCATCTTAGTAGTCAACTATGAGAGCATTATGATTAATCAAAGAATAGAAAAAATAAAATCAGACTTTTCTGGGTTTGAAGAGTGGGAGGGGCGTTATAAGCACCTTATCGATTTGGGTAAGCAGATGCCTTCCATGAATGAAGCCTATCGAACGGAGGGAAACCTTGTCAAAGGATGCCAGTCGCAAGTTTGGTTGGGGGCAAGTTTAGAAGGGGACCAAGTGATTTTTCATGCTGATAGTGATGCTTCAATTGTCAAAGGCATTGTCGCCCTGCTTGTTGAGGTTTACTCTCATGCTTCCCCCGATGAAATTCTTGCAACCAAGCCTACTTTTCTTGAGGACATCGGACTAAGAGAACATCTCTCAATGAGTCGGGCCAACGGGCTTTCTTCAATGCTTAAACAAATCTCTTTTTACGCCATGGCCTTTAAAGCAAAAATGCAGATGAATAAATAGGATAAAAATATGTTGAATATATCAAGACCAAGACGAAACAGAAAAAACCAAGCGATGAGAAATCTTATTCGCGAAACACATCTAACAAGTCATGACCTTATTGCCCCACTTTTTGTGATAGAGGGAGTAGGTGTTAATCAACCGATCCTGTCGATGCCTGGCATTTCTCGTTTGTCCATTGATCTTTTAGTCAAAGAGTGCCGCGAACTGCATGCTTTGGGAGTTCATTGTGTGTCTTTGTTTCCGGCAATTGACGATAAATTTAAAGATCCTCGAGCAAGTGAGGCCTATAATCCAGATGGGCTTTATCAGCGTGCCATTAAAGAAATTAAGAACGCTCTTCCAGATCTTCTGGTGATGACAGATGTGGCCCTAGATCCTTATTCAAGTGATGGGCATGACGGACTTGTGGACCCTAAGAGTGGAGAAATTTTAAATGATGCGACTCTTGAAGTCCTGGCCAAAATGTCTCTCGTTCAGGCAAAGGCGGGATCTGATATTCTTGGCCCTTCTGATATGATGGATGGTCGAGTGGGTTTTATTCGGGATGCTTTAGATGAAGAGAATTTAACAAATACGGCCATTATGTCTTACGCAGCTAAATATGCTTCTGCTTTTTATGGGCCCTTTAGAGATGCCCTCAATTCGGCCCCAAAAAAAGGCGATAAAAAAACGTATCAAATGGATTATGCCAATGTTCGCGAGGCCTTAAGAGAGGCCTATTTAGATGAATCTGAAGGGGCAGACATTCTGATGATTAAACCAGGTCTTCCTTATCTAGATGTCATAAAAACCATTCGCGACAATACAACACTTCCGCTGGCCGCTTATAATGTGAGTGGAGAGTATGCGATGGTGAAAGCTGCCGCCGAGAGAGGATGGATTGATGGCGAAAAAGTCATGATCGAAATGCTGTGGAGTTTTAAGCGAGCAGGTAGTGATATGATTCTTACTTATTTTGCAAAAGAAGCGGCCCGCTTACTTTCCTAAT
>JAGOVS010000087.1 GCA_018060625.1 Bacteriovorax sp.
AAAGGAAGATCTACACATTCCTCCTTTTAGTTCTTTAGGATATCATTTTATTAGTTTTAAGCACGTGGTTTTAAAGTAGGAGACTTATGAAACAGAGCTATGCGGAAATTTATGAAGATATTTATGGAGATGTTAACGCTGATTACAAGCAAATTAGAATTCTGTTAGATGAAATATCTTCCGGATGCGTTTTGGAAATCGGAGCAGGTTCCGGACGACTGATAGATCTGTATATAGGTTATCCTCATTTAAATTTTTATTTAATAGAGCCTTCTAAGGAAATGCAGAAATTACTCAATAAAAAGTTAGCTGAATCAAATCTGGAGAACATTCATGTTTTTAATGATTTAAGTTTTTGCTTACCCTTTGAGTTAGGTACTTTTGACTTAGTTCTTTTTCCATTTGCCGGAATTACTGAAATGTCTCCTTTGATTTTTACAATTTCTGAAGCACATAGAGTTCTTAAAGATCGCGGTGTGATTTATTTCAATGCCATGAATCCACTAAAGAGTTCAAGTCTCGCTGTCGGTATTGCTCGTTCCAAAATGTCAAAATCTAAAAAATCCTTGTCTGCAGAAAATTTCCCTGTTCCAACTAAAGGAAATTTTTTCTACGAGGTTCATTGTGAGTATCGATACCCTGGATTTTCTGAAAAATTTATCATTGAGCAAGTTCATCCTGATGTAGTCTTGTGGGAGTTAATGTTAAAAGGAGTGGGATTTAACAATTTTAAGATTACTGGAAATTTTGACAATGAAAGTTTCGATAAAAATAATTCTATTATATTAAAAATTGAAGCAACTAAGGATAAGTCCGCAATTGTTGAATCGTTAAACGGTAAAATGGCTGAGGTTGTTTACGATGCCATGTCTTCAACGTACGAGGAAATTGCACGAGGTGAAAATTACTTTGCCCCTTTGTGGATTAAGAAAAAACTGGAGGCCTATCAGAATCTTCATCCGATCTGTTTGGATTTAGGTTGTGCAACGGGGACAATTGGAGATTTATTGTCTGATCTAAATATTCAGCCTGCTTTTTTATTTGGAAGTGATATTTCTGAAAAAATGATTGAGCAGTGCCGAAGAAAAAGTATTTATAGTTCTGTTGCTCAGTGGGATCTGTCATGTGGATTTCCTGAGCCAAAGTTTCTTCAATTTGATTTGATCTTTGCGATAGGCGTTTTGGAATTTGTTGAAAATATAGATGTCTTGTTGAAAGACATCCATCATTTGTTGAAAATTGGGGGTGAGACTCTTTTGACATTTGAATCAGACGAATGTGAGAATAAAGTCACAGAATTTATGTTACCACAAGGAATATTTAAACGATTTTCTTACAATATTGAAAACCTAAAAGATATGTTTGCTAGAAACAATCTATCGATTGTTGAGATATACCACTCGAAGGGATATATTTCGCCAAGAACAGGAAGTACTGTTAATTATTGGTACTGCCAATTAAAGAAAATAAAATTATGAAATCTTCAGGCTTGTTAAAGTTAGTATTTATCCGCACGACTGCAATATTTTTATCAGCACTATTTGTTATCTTAATTACATTTTTTGTTTCTGATCTATCCACCATGAGGTTAGAAGTTGAAAATAAAATCAATAATGACGTGAGATCACTTCAAAATATTATAAGACAATATTATTTGATTGGAGATCTGGTTTCTTTGAAGGGGTATTTGGATTATTGGGCAAAAGCTGAGGATATTGAAGGCGCACTTGTTGATTCAAGAGGAGTTGTTTTATGGAAATATGTCACTTTGAAAAATCATGATAAATTTTTAATAAAAAAATATGGAATTGCGTTTGAAAATGGTTCAGAGATTGGTGATTTCACGATTTATAAAAATATGTCAATAATTCGCCAGAAAAGATTATTCTCTTATCTAGAATTGATATTAGTTGTTGGATTTTCGACTATACTTTTTATTTTTATTCTAAACTTTGTTATTAAGCGTACTCTTAACCCATTGTGGACATTGAGAGAAAGTTTAATAAAAGAAGCCAGTCAGTTGGGATTCAGGCTAAGCGACTCAAAAGGTAATGAAGTTGAAGATATAAAGTTTTGGTTTTTCCAAATATCTACAGAGTGGTACAAGGAAAGAGAAAGATCTAAGATGAGTGCAAAGGCCATGGCCCTAGCCTCTCTAGCTAAGCAAGTTGCGCATGATATTCGTTCACCGCTTGCCGCATTACATATGGCATTGGAAACTTCTCTCGCAGGTATACCTGAAATTGAGAGGCTACTTGTAAGACAAGCAACTCAGAGAATAAATGATATTGCAAATGACCTTTTGCAGAAAAGTAAGAAAGAAAGTTATGAAGAAAACTTTCAGCATTTGCCACTTGAAAATAATAAATCAATTGAACTGATTCCTGTACTGGTTGATATTTTAGTTTCTGAAAAAAGAATGCAGTATAGAGAATTTTCTGGAATTGCTATTGAGGTGGAGTTGATTGAAAGCTTTGGGGCATTTTCACTTGTTGACTCCAAAGAATTAAAGCGAGTTATAAGTAACTTGGTAAACAATGCAGTTGAATCGTTTGAAAATCACAATGGAATAATCAAAATTCGTGTTCAGAAGCATAATAAGCATGTTGAAATTTCAGTAATAGATAATGGAAAAGGAATTCCAGCTCATTTGATTGAAAAATTAGGAAAAGAGCAATTGAGTTTTGGTAAAGAAGCATCAGGCAAAAGTGGCAGTGGACTTGGGCTCTATCATGCCAAACAGGCCATTGAACAATCCGGCGGGACATTTGAAATTATATCAAAGGAAGAAGTTGGGACGACTATTAAGTTAATATTGAGCTTAGCCAGTTCACCATCTTGGTTTACAGAGAAAGTTGATTTAACCGGTAAGACCGTAGTCGTTTCAATTGATGACGATCTGAGTGTTCATCAAATATGGACAAATAGATTAAGCCATTTAGGAAATGGGGATTTTATACATAAGCAATTTCACTCAGGTGTTATGTTTTCACAGTTTATTGATAATAATAGAGACATTCTTGGTCAGATGCAATTCCTTATCGATTTTGAATTACTAAATCAGCCAATGACAGGTTTAGATATCATTGAGGAGTTTAATATTTCAAAAGATTCAATCTTGGTCACCAGTCGTTATGAAGAACATAGCATTCAAAAAAGAGCAGAAGCCATCGGGTTAAAAATTCTTCCAAAGTCACTTGCAGGAGAAGTTCCAATTGAAGTCAAAAAAATAGGACAAAAATTTGATATAATTTTAATTGATGATGATGCTCTAGTTAGAATGACCTGGGAAATGAAAGCAAAGCAAAAAGGGAAAACAATTTTGGTATTTGAGTCATCCACTGAGCTATGGAAGAAAGTTAGCGAACTTGACCACGAAAATGTTTTTTATATTGATGTCCATCTGTCTGAAAATGAGAGCGGAGTTGATCTAAGCAAGGAGCTATTTAAGATGGGATTTAAGAATCTCTATTTGGCAACAGGTTACGAATCGGATAATTTTCAACATGTTGATTGGATAAAGGGAGTCGTTGGTAAAAATCCTGTTTTGTAAATTATTTAGCTGTATCTTTAAATAAAGATTTATAACTAGAAGACGCACTTGAAGAAATGGTGCTGCGTGTAGGGTTTCGATCTGATTTGACAGTTTACATCGCAATTAAGGTGTCAGTCTATGAATGTCCCTTGGATACATAGTTGCAGACTTAATATTTTCAAGGCCCAATAATCTTTGAGTGACTCTCTCGAGCCCAATTCCCAATCCGCCGTGAGGTGGTAACCCATGTTTATGTGCCGTTGTGAAAAACTCAAAGTTCTTTGGATTAAGTCCTTTACGGGTCAATTTATCGATAATTTCATTGTAGTCGTGAATTCGCTGTCCACCTGAAGTGATTTCAATTCCTCTAAAGATGAGGTCAAAACTCGAAGTTATTTTAGGATCCTTCGAATCATCTTTTGTATAAAAAGGTCTTTTTTCAAATGGGTAATGTGTAATAAAAACAAAATCTGAGTTGTATTTTTCTTTTACGTATTCAGCTATTTTTAACTCTTCAATTGGTGCCAAGTCATCTGGCTCCTCAGAAACAATTTTATAAACTTCGCTGACAATCTTTTTAACTTCATAAAAATCAAGAGCAGGAATATCAGTTATAACCGGCACATCCACCTCTAAAAGCTCTAGCTCAAAAGGAACTACTTTTTTTAAAAAAGCAAAACAATGTTTAAGCATTGCTGTTTCAATATTCATGACATCATAGAAAGAATCAATATTACTTAATTCAACGTCTATCGATGTATATTCATTAATGTGTCTGCTGGTGTTGTGTTTTTCTGCTCTGAAAACCGGTGCAATTTCAAAAACTCTATCAAAAATTCCCACGCAAAATTCTTTATAGAATTGGGGTGATTGGGTCAGATAAGCTGTTTGTCCAAAATATTCTAAAGAGAAAATATTGGCTCCGCCCTCAGCTCCTTCTTTTACAATTTTTGGAGTTCTAATTTCAGTGAAGTTATTTTCAATTAAAAATTCGCGAATCCCATGAACAATAGCAGATTGTATTTTAAAAATAGCTCTTTCTTTAGGGTGTCTCATTGATAAGTAACGAAAATCAAATTTCGTATCGTTAAGAATATCTAGTTTTTTCTTAGTAATATCAAATGGCATAGGCTCTGTTGGAGTGCTTAAAATTTCAAAACTTTCAATAACCAATTCACAATTCTTCGGATGAACAAAAGCGTCTTTTAAACTCGCTTCCTTTACTGTTCCTTTAACCTTTAAACTGCAACCATCTTTAATGCCCGTTGCTCCAAGGTCACCATTAAAAACACTCTGAATGATTGCCCCAGAAGTATAAATTAAAACAAATCCAAAACCTGATAGAATTCTTGTTTTAAAAACTGTTCCTTTGATTTCTATTTCTTTGCCAATAAAGTTTTCAATATTTTTAAATTTTAAACTGTCACTTACTTCAGATGAAATTTTCATTGCTTCCTTATGATTATTAATTTTATTGATTTTAATAATAAGCCATTTTGTCATTTTTTGTTACTTAAAAATATTTTCACCTTTTTGCTTTGCGCAACCTTTAAACCTAGAGAGTTATGCTGCGTCACTAGCTATCAAGACAGATAACTTCAACAGCCGCTAACCAACTATTATTACCGACAAAAGATTAAATAAGTTATAAAGGTTTCGATCTGATCTGACAGTTTATATCGAGCCTGCAAGCCGTTACTGCGAATCTTTCAATGGAAAGCTGCGCGATGAGCTCTCGAGTGGATAAATTGTGTATACTTTGAATGAAGTGACCTTCCCCCTATAATCACCTCCAAAGCATAAATGAATCACCCTGTGTTATTATTAACAAAAGGGAGATTATGAAAGCAAAAAGATTTAAAGAAGAACAGATTATCTAGATCTTAAAATGGGGCGAAGCTGGCGAGCATCCAAAAGAGATTTGTCGGGAGTTGGGCATCCATCAGCAGGCTTTTACTAGCTGGAAATAAAAATACTCAGGTATGGAGGTTGATCAACTGAAGGAAGTTCACTCAAAAAAGTGGTAGGCCATCCAGCTCTTCGTGAGTCGGTTCAGTTTGCGAAAGAACTTTTTAAGTTAACTGAAAGGAAGGCCTGTCGATATCTATCAGCTGAACGTTCATTTGTTCGCTATAAAAAGCTTCCAGATTATAATGTTGAAGTGAAAGCAAGGATCAATCATTGGGTTGAGAAAAGACCTCATAGCTCATTAAATATGAAAACTCCGAAAGAATTTTTGGAATATTACGATAACGAATTAAATGCGGAGTGACTTATTGAAGGCGCGGAGAACTTTAGGGGGAAGCTCAATCGCTGATTTTTTTACAAAGGATAATGCATGATTAGATCAATTCTAATGATTGTTGGATTATTGATGGGGATTTCCAACTTACCATTAATTTATTTGGCAATTTCCTCTTATTATATTTTCGTGAGAATTACGATGTCCCAGCGTGCAGATATGGAGAAAGGCATTTATACTAGTTTTTCTAACAAGATTGTCTATATTGACTATGCTCTGCTTCTCTTCCCAATTATTATTTACCATTTACATCCAAATACAAATAAAAAAGTATTGTTATTTTTATGGTATTATATTGCAGGTTGGTTAAGTACGTTTTTCCATTAAAAATTCCGGATAAAAAGGAGACAAATTCATTCATTCCACATTTATGTTTATTGCTACTCTAGCAAGGGTTAATGAATGATTAGACTATTCCTAATGATTACAGGATTATTATTGTCTGCTGCCAATTTGCCAATCATTTTTATAGCAGTAGCATCATATTATATTTTTGTAAGACTTACTGCCTCTCATAGACCTTACAAAGACTATAAACCGACATCAGATTTTTCAAAAAAAATTGTGTACATAGATCATGCGCTGCTACTTAGTCCTATTTTAATTTATTTTTTACATCCTGATACTGATAAAGAAATATTATTATTTATGTGGCCCTATTTTAAAGGTTGGCTTAGTTTGTTTTTCCATTAATTATCCGAAAAAAATCATTTTGGGTATGGAGTGCGGTGATGGGGTTATCTTAATAGATGAAGATAATGTTGAGCAATTCACTCCGTATATTTTATTGAGTAAAGAAACGTCGGTCGTTATAGGTTCTTCAGGGGTTGGAAAATCAACCTTGATTAATTATATCTTTGATACGAAGGTGCAAAAAACTCTAGAAATTGGTGAGAACGATAAGGGCAAGCATACAACAACCACTCGAAAACTATTTTTAACTGAATCCGGACATTATCTAATGGATAATCCAGGGATACGGGCATTGAGTTTTGATGGGAATGATTCAGGCATTGAAGTGCCTTGTCGATACACAAATTGTACTCATTCAAACGAGCCTGGGAGCTTACGAAAGTTGTTAGGAATACGCTTAATAATAATTTACTAAACTTCATGAGGATTGGTCCTTATTGTTAAAAATAAATGTCTCTTGAATGACTTATCGATTGGGAGGGGGGCCGATATAAAGCTTGAATGTAAAAATGTACTATTATTATCCATTTTAACTAAAGGGAGTCGTTGGTAAAAATCCAGTTTTGTAAATTTTTTACTCTGGACAATGACTTATTCTCTTTAGGAAAATTCAAAAATTTAAATACAAAAAACGGTCGTTGATCACTAAGTTGGTCTTCATCGAAAATATGTAAAACCTTTAGAATTGTTATACACAAAGACATTGATCAAATTTTCCATGATTAAAAATAGTCTAGTGTTTGGGGTCAGGTCAGTCATTGAAAACTTGAGACAATAATATAACCAATTTCGACCTCATCACTCTTTGGGATATAAACCACTGACACCGGAGGTAGTTCTCCCAATTCATTCCAATTAATATGTTTCTAAATCGAAACAAGAGAACATTGATATAGGAACCTCCCAATCCTTCTTCAGAATCAATTAATTACAACTCAATGAATTTATTGAAACCTCAGGCAGTTATAAGTTGGCCATAGCTTTGCTTTATGAACCTCATCGCAACTTAATCAATCAATACTAACCATGTTTGCGAGAAGGAGAATTTATGTTTACAGATACAGGCCCGTTTATTGAAGAATTATTGTTCGAATTTGGTCCATTAATAATAGTTGAAGGCGGGAATTGCACAACGGCAACAGAAGGACCTCGCACAGATGTTGGACATTAAGTAATAGAAAAGGAGCATGCTATGGGAAAAATTAATGTAGGTGTAAGGTGGGATTCAGAAAAACAAAATAAAAGGTTTGAATCGGCCTTTCAAAATAATCTGATCGACTATATTGAGGTTAACTATCCCATAGCAGCTTTTGAAAATCCATGTGACAGAACAATTCCAATTTATGCTCATTCGGCCTTCCAGCCACTTGCTTCGTCTTATGGAATTAATCAAAGCTTAGCTCTTCAGATAAAAAATGAAATAATTAAAACGAAAACGCCATGGGTAGGGGAGCACTTATCGTGGCTAGGATTTGAAAATGATGTATCCCTAGGTTATGTTTTAAATCCAATTTATACAAAAGATTTTCTCAATGTTTGTCTAGAAAATATTAAAGAACTAAACGATTACTATGAATGTCCAATCGCTTTAGAGATGGGACCACATTATAATCTATTTGGAGAATATCAAAGTGAGATTGATTTTATATTGGAAGTTGCGGAAAAATCACAATCACTTATTATTTTAGATATTTCTCACTTGATGATATCAAATCATAATCTTAAACGAAACATTGATTTCGGTCTTGATAGAATTCTTAATGGCAGAGTTGTTGAAGCTCATTTGTCTGGCATAAGGGAGTCTCATTCGGGAGAGTTCTGGCATGATGCCCATTCATTGTCGCCAAATAAAGAAACCTTATGCATTTTAGAGAAACTCATATCCAAAAAAACTATTAAGGCAATTACTCTTGAGCAAGAACTTTCAGTTCCTGAAGATATTTTCATTAGCGATTTAAAAAACATTCATGAAATTACAGGAAAAATAGGACTCACCAATGCAAAATAATTTACAAAAGATACAAGAGTTTTCAATACGTCTCTATTTTGATGAGGAATTTTGTACTTCGTATGAGGTTGGACCACTGAAGATGTTAGGCCAATTTGGAATGACGAATAACGATGAAAATCTTTTTCCAAATGTTCAATCGAGTGCTTTTAAGGTTGAGAGCTATGGGCGAAAGTTTTTAATCGCTAAGGAACTTTTGGCCAGATTTAACAATTTTTTTTGTAGTTATATGAAAAATGAAATTGTTACAGTCAATGAGGTTGTTAATTCTCCACTTTTTAAGTTGTTTCTTCAGTCTTCGGAGTTTTATACAAAGGAATCAAGCTTTCCTCATTATGCCGGTATCGGAAAAGGACATGAGAATTTTTCTAAATTCTACCTTTTTTTAAAAGAAAAAAATCTTTGTGAAGATAATGAATTTTCACTTTTTCTAGATATAAGTTTGTTGCTTAACAAATTAGCATCATTGTCTGATTTAGAATTTTACAAAAACTTTAAAAAATTTGCATGGTTTTGTTTCGGTCAAGATATTGTCATTGTGAAAAATGGTAATTGGTTACGTGTAAAAGGTGATTGGAATATGGAAAATCCCGGAAATATTCATGCAATTAATTACGGAGCATTAAAATGAAAAATAGAGTATTTAAAATTATTTGTCTCTCGTTTGTTGGTAACTTTCTTTCTATGATGTTTGTAAGCACCGTCTTGTTTCAGCTTGGATACTCTGCAGCTTTTATTTCAAGCATGATGGCCTTAACAATTTTTCCCAATTTACTATTAGGCCCACTCATCGGAAGAAAAGTCGATAATGGTAATAAGAAAAAACTTCACTTTTGGTTAAATATTGGTCTTGTCATAGTTGTGAGCTTTATTGGTCTAATCGCTTTTAAGGCATCTGTGTCAGTTGGTAAAATTATTTTACCAATCGCCTTTATTATTTACAATCTTTTATCATCACCACTGATGACTATTCATTATCAATATTTGGTTCCTTCGATTGGTGAAAATGAGGACTTATCTTATATCGAATGGGAGCGTTATGAATCAATTGCACTCTTTTTAAGCTCTATTCTTGGGTTCGTGCTCATAAAGTATAATTTTCAAATATGGCTAATCGTTTTTGATGTATTGTCATTTATTGCTTGCGCCTACTTGGTTGACAAATCTTTTCCTCATATTAAAAACGAATCTGATACTACGCTATCTGAATCTCAAAATGTAAAAACTCCTAAAAGTAACTGGAAGACTATGTTTCCAGAAAAAATTAACTTCTCAATTTTATCGATGGCATTAATTGGACAGTTAGTTTTTGTTTTTTGTGTTGATGCTCATTTTAACTTTAATCTCGGCGCTCTTCTTTTTAAGTCGTTTCATTTTAGTGCTGAATATATTCCTCTAGCGATGGGTGTTTTTTCACTCATAAACATTGCAGGAGCATCGATCTATAAAAAGTTTTTGAAAAATATGAACACCTATGATCTTCATAGCAGATTGTATTATGTCCTGGCATTTGGGTTGTGTTTTGTGTTTTTAGGCCTTCATTATATATCCACTTCTGCTTTTATGGCGATTATTTCACTTTTTGTTGGGCTTGCATTGTTACAAGGGGTGGAGCCCATTTGGTCTTCAACAAATGCAGTTCTACTCAGATCACAGATTAATCCTGGAAGATATGGTGAGTTTAATGGTCATTTTAGAATTGGCCGATCATTGGTTACAGCTTCGGGTATGTCTCTTTATGGAATTGCTCAAACTAATGGTTTGTTGAATAAATTAACTTTTATTCAAGTTGTTTTTGTCCTCTCTCCATTAATATTTTCACAAATTAAAAAAAATGAATCACTTTAAAAAATCAGGAGTCAAAATGAAAAGTCTAAACATTCCAGCAGAAATTTTAATTAATGTCCCTCATGAACAAAGAGAAAAAATTGGCCGCGTTGTTGGCGAAGAAATCAACAAGTGGGTCGTTCAGTTTAAAGAAACACATCTCGATTTAATAAAAAGAAAGGATAACATGAATCTATCCTGCGGTGATTGGGTCATCTTAATTGATGAAGATAATGTTGAGCAAGTCACTCCGTATAATCAATTAGCTCGATTGAAAAATGAATCAATTCAAATCATTGCTCGAAATGTTGATCAAATGCTCATCGTAACTTCTCTTAATCAAGAATTTAATTTATCTAGACTTGAGCGCTATGTTAGCTGGGCAAGAAGTGAAGGGATTACTCCGTATATTTTATTGAGTAAAGTTGACCTCGAAGAAGATTCTGTTTTGGCAGAAAAGCTTCTCGAGCTTAGAGATTGGTTTCCCGAAGTCGGGGTCGTTGCATTTTCAGTATTACAGCAAAGAGGCCTAGAGCTACTTAATTCACTCTTACTTCCTGGTAAAACGTCGGTCGTTATAGGTTCTTCAGGGGTTGGAAAATCAACCTTGATTAATTATATCTTTGATACGAAGGTGCAAAAAACTCTAGAAATTGGTGAGAACGATAAGGGCAAGCATACAACAACCACTCGAAAACTATTTTTAACTGAATCGGGACATTATCTAATGGATAATCCTGGGATACGGGCATTGAGTTTTGATGGGAATGATTCAGGCAATGAAGTGCCTTGTCGATACACAAATTGTACTCATTCAAACGAGCCTGGATGTATTCTTTTGGCCAAATTGAATAATGGACAAATGACGGAATTGCAATATCGTCAAAAAATGAAACTTCTCCGGGAGGCACAGAGAGATGAATCAAAAAACGATATTTTCTTGAAACAAAAGCAGCTGCAGGATTTTCGAGCTAAAAGTAAAGCATGTCGTTTTATTCAAAAATCAAAGTTTTAGAAACAATATAAAGTTGGGCGGTTACTCACCTAGAGTACTATCATTAAATTGATCACTCATTGAAAAAAGGACTGATTCCCTTTTGAAAATAATATTATTTCTTTATTTGTAAATTTGCCATTCTCCTTACTGCATTTTGAGCAAACGAAAGTAAGGAGAGTTATGTCTATCATTCGGAAAAGCTTTATTGTTTGTATACTTTTTTGGGGAATAGTAGAACGCTCTCTTGCTCTCCCAGTTGATTTAAAAAAATTCTCAACAAAGGATTTTCTTCTTAGTGTGG
>JAGOVS010000263.1 GCA_018060625.1 Bacteriovorax sp.
AGGACAAAAATATTTATCTGTAAGGAGCCCGCTGACATGCGGGCATCCTACGATTCATTGTTTTCTAAGGTTAAAAATATTTTAGAAGAAGATCCCATGTCAGGACATTTATTTGTATTTATTAATTCTCGCCGCACATGTTGTAAATGCCTCTACTACGACGGGACAGGGCTCGTAATCGTTTCTAAGAGGTTAGAAAAGTCCTTATTTTGCAAAATCAATCCCTATCACCAGGGCAAAATTACTCTTACCCAGGCGGAGTTCAACTTATTTTTTGAAGGAGCGGATTAAAATAAAAGCATTGCTTAGAGAGGAAAGACAAGCATGGGGTGGTTCTTTGGATTTAAGCTTCATATTATTGTAAACGATAAAGGAGATCTCTTAAAATTTATGATCACCAAGGGAAATGTTCACGATATTGTCCCTGTGAAAAAGCTTGGCAAGGAGCTTACTGGGAAAATTTATGGTGATAAAGGTTATTGCAGTCAAAAACTTACACAGGAGCTTTTCTTAGAAGGAGTTCAGCTTTACCAACCTGAAGGGTAATATGAAAAACAAACTCATCCCACTTGTAGATAAAATATTACTCCGCAAAAGAATTATTATTGAAACAATAAATGATCAGCTGAAAAATATTTCTGATATTGAACATTCAAGGCATCGAAGTCCAATGAATTTTCTCGTAAATATTATTGCTGGATTAACTTCTTACACCTATCAACCAAAGAAACCATCAATCAATTTTCAGGAAAATGGATTAATAGCCCGAACTGAGGTTAATATATGCAAAATATACCGCCTTTAACTTTAATCCATTTACTGTATAGTAATAAAATGAAATTATTTTACAGATGTCAATTAATCAACTCACATGATCAGACGTTTCTTGAGTTTTATGAGCCTTTAAATTTTTCCATTTTCGTAAATAGAAACTGTAAAACACTCGTTGAAATCAACGAGGAGCTTGCCAAAATGAGAGTGGGCGCTAAAATTAGCCATTATGATAATCCGACAGAGTTATTAATTGAAAATCCTGAATTTTTTTTCAACTTCTTTTTGTCAGCTACAATTAAAGACGGGCGAGACTCAATTTATATAAAGAAAACTGTCGAAAATTTAAAGACGATGCAAAATGAATATTGTAAAATGCTAGAGAATTTTAAAAAGGCGACGTCTATAACTTAGAAAAATCCAAGACGAATGAAGAGTCGAGCATTATTTCCCCTTTTTTACTCACCAATAACTCCATTGAAAATGAAAATTGATGAGTAGATTATTAATTAAACCATGCAGGGCCTTTGCGCTAGGCTATAAGTGGCCGATAGTTTATAGGATTTAGATGCGTAGGCCCTGCTAAAAGTAATAGTCAGTGAGAGGACTTCTGAAATTTTCGAGTGTTTTCATAAAATGATATTCAAATTCACTTTTTTCAATTTGAGCGGCCTGGTAAAAAGGGGAGTTTTTTATTTGGGCAACTAAGTCAAAGGCTAAATGTTGTTCAAGGGACTGTAGACCATCTGGGAGAGCATTCGTTAAACCACGAAAGGCCCTGATGTAGCCAAAAGCTTTATCTTGTCTGGTGTATCCTTCAAATAAGGCACAGACAATTTCTGCTTTTTCCGCCAATGTTAGATCGTTGGATTCACCAAGGGTTTGCCCCCACTCATCCATGAAAGGACCTACTGGAACAAGAAAACGATGTGAGATTCTCAGACATTTTGGTTGTCTCAAGGACATGTGCCGATGATTTTCAACTGAGAGGAATTCTTTATTGACGAGACCTGAATAATAAAGAATGGGTGAGTATTGGTCATTGAGCTTGTGACCTAATTTGTAAATACGCCTTTTAAATGGGTCATCATCACTTAATTGCCATTGATCAATAACGCGATCGAGATCGCCGAAGTTGTGGGCCATAAGCGCCGTTGAACGCAAAAAATTAATGGGATCTCTTTTTTCTTGGAGATCTAATAAAAGTTTTTCTTCTTTCTCTATTTCTGCAAGTATGACGTCGGCCACGCTGGAGGCACTTTCTTCTCGCTTATTTTTCTTGAGGGCGCAATAAGCACCAATGGCCACTGAAAGCCATGTTCCTTCGTGGGTACTCATGACTTGTTGAGTGCTCATATTATAAGATTTTCTATTGGTGACCTGGGAGTAGTCCCAGGACCAGGCGTCTATTGTTAATTTGGCCATTCTTTCAATATGTTTTCCAATTTCGCCATGGCGCCAAAGGCCTTCACGTATTTGATTGTCGACATCCGTAGGGACAAAGGTTCCGGCCGTGCTCCAATGGGCCGCAAGGCAGATATGAAAATATTCAGTAAGATCAATGTTTTTGAGAGCATTTAGGTTTTTTTTATAAAAAACAAGTTTTGCCAAAAAGGCCCGTTCTGATCCAGAAGTCTCGAGTTCTCCTTTAAACAAAAAGGGGGCTGTATTCTCAACGTGCTTAAGTAATATATTGGGAGCAATACCATTTAGAGTAAGGCCCGATTGAAGTTGTTTTTTTGCCATAGAAGTTACTTATAGATTAAAACATCTCCGATGTCGAGAAAGGCTGTCCCTTAAGGCCAAGTTGGGAATCACAGCTAAAATTGAATAAGGCATTAAGTGTTGTTAATATCGCTTTTTGCGATTCTCTATTTTCTGTCACCCGACTGCTTAAGATAGTACTTATTTTTGCTTTTGTTTTCATTCTAATGTCATCAGAAAAGCTTTCTAAAGAGTCACATGAAAACATGCCATAGATAAGCTTTTTAGAACTTTCTCGTTTTGCTAACGCCTCTGTCATTAGTTTCATTCCAGGACGGTTTTTGGCGTACCAATCATAATCGACGTGGAATTCACCATCTTCTATTTTTCTTTTGGCCGGACCAAAGTCGGGTCCACCTTTTTTTCGAGAGTGTCCGGCATAAAAAACAATATCAGAATGCATAAGAGCATTTTGAAATTTCTCTTTTGTTTTTCCAGTGATTAGTTTTTGCTCAATGGATCTACGATTGATTTCATCACTATAAGTGTAAGCTGGAGAGATGACGTAGAGTTTGATTATTTTCACTTTTTGATCAAGACCAATAATGCTTTTTTGAATGAGCTCTTTGTTTTGTTGATT
>JAGOVS010000088.1 GCA_018060625.1 Bacteriovorax sp.
TGGGTGCCAAGCCTGAGATTATTGAATTTAGTGCAAAAGGAAAAAAATATAAACTCGATCGATGCCTCTTTGACGATGGCAATTTTGTCGATACTGACTATTTGCTTTATTTCTATTTGAAAAAAGAGAATTAAACCATAAGACCAATTAAACAATAAGCGCAATAACCAACGTTAGTACTCGGCAATTCGAGCTTGTTAATTCTTTATGACTAAAAAATTGTTAAATTTTTCCGGCTTAAGCCTGTAGGAATTTACGCCGCTCAAAAGGTATTTATACATTATTGAGCGGCATCATTATAAAAAAATCTTAATCAATATATTTACCTTGCTTCTCCCAAGTCTCAAGACCTGGATACCAAGCATTTTCATAAGCCTTATGTTGTACACCATGATCAGTATCGCGAATAAAAATATCAAGACGACCTGGCTTCCAGCTAAGAATTTTTGGTGTCGTGTCCTTTAAAATATATCCACCTAATGACGTGTACCCAGTTGGAGAAGGCCACCAGTTCGATCCATCCCATGCTTTATGATAAAGTTTTGAATCTGTTCCACGAACCACTATATCAAGACGATTTGTACCCCAACTCACCATTGCTGGATCAGATGAGACGACTCCGCCCATGTTATTCCAACCTGTCACCGATGGGTACCAGTTTCCATTGCTATATGCTTTGTGCCAAATAGCATTATCCATTCCACGGATAACAATATCTAAACGCTCTTTTCCCCAAGCTGTGACTGCTGGTTTGCTTCCAAAAGGAATTTGCGCTCCAAGATCAGCCCAGGGCCACCACTGATTTCCATCCCATGATTTAATCATGACGTTTCCAGCTTTACCGCGGATAAAAACATCTAAACGATTTTCCCCCCAACTAACGGCCACAGGATCACTGGTTGCAGTTTCATCTCCTAGAACACTCCAGCCTGAGATACTTGGCCACCATTTTTTTCCGTCCCATGCTTTATGATAAATTTTTCCATCATAGGCCCTTCCAAAGAGATCGATACGATCCTTAGACCAACTAACGGCTTTTATATCACCTGCAAAAGTTCCACCCATATCTTCCCAAGTTGTTTGCGAAGGATACCAAGAACTTCCATTCCATGCTTGATGTTTAATACTTCCATTGATGTTTCTAACAAATAAATCTATGCGGTTTTTACCCCACGTGACGGCCGCAGGTGTTCCGACAGATTCACCAGCATGAGACATCCATTGTTCTTGTGTTTCAATATTAGGAATCCATCCCCCTCCATTTTCACCATCATAGGCCTTATGAAAAACATTTAAGTCAGATCCAGTTGTAAAAAGATCAAGTCGACCTGGTCCCCAAGCAATGGCCTCAACATTTGGGCTGTATTTTGGTATGCTGATGCCCAAATTATTAGCTCGCAAATAATTTCTATTTCCGTATTCTACCGATTTAAAAGCGCGATTTTTTTGTTGTGCTGATAATTTTGGAGCGAAATTAGCACAGAAAAAATACCCCATTACGTTCGTGCGATCTGGTGAAAAGGTGACAAAATTTTTCTGTCCATTCCAAGTGTAATCTAGAGAGAGATCACCCACATTTCCACATGTACTTCCATTTATTAAATTAAATAAACCTGCCCCTGGATCTGCCGGGGTATCGGTTAATCCATCAGCATCAAAAAGGTCTGGAATATTATTTTTATTTCCACCATTTGTTAAATAATCTGTAACGATTTTTTGCCATTCATTTTTGGTTTCAGGCTGCCAACCGAATGTATGGTAGAGGTGTAAATGATGTCCACCTTCATGAGAAAATAAATAAGGCCGGGCATCATCATATTTATGCCAACGAACATAGTGATCTACCATATTGGAATAAGCACCAGCTAATTCTTCTATGACCCATTTGCCTAAATTCTTATCATACCTAATTTGAGTTCCTGCTCCGGAAAAAACAACCATTTTACCTGGAAAGTTTCTGTCAGCGTAATCGTTTTTTACCATTGTAAAAATATTGGAGTCGACTTTTGGTTGTTTATCTGCTGGAGAGTCGAGTGTTTCTCCTAGAGATAAAGTGAAATCGCGGTGAAGCCATGGGTTTTTTACGATGGGAGGAAAGTTTTTGATGGGATCAAATTTAAATTTTAGTCCTGAGCCGGAATAGGCCAAGTTGGCGGCGTCAATCTGCTTGGTGAATTCTGCTGCCGTTGCTTCTGAGGGGTTAGATCCATCAAATTCTGCTGTTCGTACTAAAACTACTTCAATGGTTCGCTCCACGGCCATGGCAGGATTAGATAAGATGATACTTAGAATAAGAAAGGTTTTTAATAACATAAAGAGATTCTCCGTTTTATCAAGTGTGATGCCAAAAACATAGACCAATCTTATTCGAAGAACAACGCTAAATTTAAAAAAATATTAAATCCCGAAAAAAATTCGCCAGTGCAACTCTAATATAAACGCTTGATTTCATGAGATGCCTCCTGAAGGGTTATAATGTACTTCTGGTCTAGTAAACTAGGAGTTGCATTATGAAGTACCGTCGGGTGACCTATGAAGATCGTATCAGAATTACAGAATTTATTCGAGCAGGAAAACTGATGTTGGATGACCGACAAAATGATCGGAGTGATAAAAAAGAAATTAGAGATTAAGTGGTCACCAGAGCAAATTTCCTGTCGATTAAAAAAAGAAAAACTTCCAACTAATCACAGATAATGTTAGAGCAGTAGGCGCTTAAGCAATACTAGAAAATTCAAATACGTTCAGTATACCAACAAAAAATGAGCTTTTGAAATATGAGAATCAAATAAGAAACTCGGCTTCTGTTGCAAATATTTTAAATGACATTAAGTCGGGAAAAATTGATCCAATTGTTTCCTTGGATCGATTTACGGATACAATCTATGTGGAAAAGGTGTATCAAAAATGGCATATACACTTATCAAGAATCGTTTTGATGCCAGAACCCCCTTAGATAATTTTTTAGGGTTTTTTAATGAAATATTGGTTTATGAGCGAGGTCTGTCTTAATATAAGAAAATGAAATGCTCGAAACTTTCAAGATTTAGTAAAAAGAAGACTTGGTATTCATGGTCAGGCGATTTCGAATCTAAGATCACCTTACACTGATTTCAATGAATACTTTTTAAGTCACTTAGATATTCTCACCTTTTAAAAACTGCCTGACTATGAAGCTCGCAGGAAAGTTTTATTCTATATCATGACGCCATTTTTCAACAATCGATTGCTCTTCATCAGATAATTCTGTTTTTTTAGCTTTATTATTGACTTCAGTCAAAATGGCACTTTCCATTCCTTCCCATTGTTCCGGTTTATAGAGATTCTCCATCGTATACGTCTTCTCCTTATTTTCAACAATCAATGCCATTGTTCCATCTTTATTATCGCGGTACCTTACATCAAATCCCATATTCTCAAATTGCTCAATTTGCTTCAATGCCTGCGGTGCCATTTTATCTTTAATTTGAGCAATTGGTGCACCGGGAATATTTTGTACTTGCACGCGAGAGGCGGAATTTATTTTATTTTCTTCCTTCTTCTCTCTTTCCATTTTGATTGTATTTTTCGACTCAGTAACTTTGTCCTCTATTCTTGACGAAGAAAAATATTTAAACCCATAAAAACAAGTTGATCCTAACAAAAAAATAATTAAAGCATTTTTCATTTCAATTCTCCTTTCAATTCTTTAAATGGGTTTGTGATTATAACCATTCCAGTATTCTTACTTGTTTGATCTAGACGTGATTTATATCCCAACCTATCCAATTGAGGTTTGATATCATTTTTGTAGCTTTCAATACATTTACTATATTCTTTTTTTCCAGAAAAACTACCAACGAGTGCCGTTCGATGACTTTTGCAACTAAGAGCAATAGAAGGGGCGTCGATCGCAATTTCTTGATCGCGATATTTTGCCACTAATGAATTAATTTTAGGAGAGATATTTTTATACATTGATTTTACATTAAAAGTTGCTTCGTTTACCAAAGTATTAAAGATTGGACGTATTTCATCTTCAAATTTTTTATCATAAATTAATTTTGCTTTGGCCTGGAGTGCACAGTTTGTTTTCTTATTTAAGAAGAGTATATTTCACAACGATATTTTTTCGTTTAAAAACCAAAAAAGAAGTATCAAAGTGGGCGATAGCCCGTCCTTGTCTTAAAAAGGGCGTCCCCGGTTTCGAATTAGTTTTTAAAACATTAGTCTAATTGGTCCTAGACCCTTTCTGGAAGCTCGATCCATCGACAGAACGCCTTCAGATGCTTTGCCTGCTCCCAACGACTCCAGTCTGCCATCCTAGGAATTACAAATTCATTTCCTGAAAGATCTCGAATCCCGTTTAAGAAAGCTTTTAGCTCAGGTGACAAAGGTACTGTTCGCCAATGTCCGGCCTTGGTACATTTGAACGACCTCGTCATTCTACAATAGGAACTCTGAACCGTAAGAAGCATGCTGTCGAAATCTACATCGCTCCATTTAAGAGCGTAGAGTTCTCCACATCTCATTCCTGTTAGCAGAGCCACCGTCCATAGAGGAAACCATTTAGACTGGGACTTGTTGGCCTCATAAAGAAGCTTTCTAATTTGCTCAATCGTAAAGATCTCAGGCTTCCTATCTTCTTTGATCGTGATCTGAATGCCGTGGACTGGAGAGATCTGAACACCCTTAATGATTCTCTCTTCGATACCGAAGTTATAAATCATGTTGATGATGTTTTTAACTCGTTTCTGAAAACCTTTGGTTTTACCCGCAGTAATCACGCGATCTAAAACTTGCCTTCCCTCTCCTCTACCAAGTTCAGATGCTGGACGATCAAGCCACTCTTTAGTCCATGTACGCATTGCTGATACATAGTCTCTGATTGTCGCAGGACTGTAAGATTTCTGAATGTAGTTAGGATTTGTAACGACTGAATGCCAGTAATCTACAACCATGCTCCATGTGTAACCATAACCCTCTTGAAGGGCAACAGCGTGGCTTAGTTCTTTAATTAAATTCTTCTCGATTCGAAGTGCTTCTGATTTTGAGTTAATGTCCTTAACTCGTTTTTGAACTCTGATGTGCTTCATCTTTGGACTTCTAAGATTTACGTAGACTGTCCAAGAGATTGATCCATCGGGTTCTTTTACTGCTGTGATTGCCATTTGAGACCTCCTACTTTGTAAGTGAGGTTTCTCTTAAATGACCTAATCAACCGAAGTACTATTCAGCTTCGCTTGTACTCAACCATATTCTATTGTCAAAGAGCTAAGATGCTTTATTGCATCTCAAAATTAATTTTATATCATGAATTCTATTTCTCAACATCCACATTTAAATCATCCACGGCTTTCATACGCTTAGAAGATGTGAAAGCAGTTTTAATCATTTTCTTTTTAACTAGCATTAACAATGCTGGCACCAGTATCAATGTAAGAGCAGTTGAAGAAATCGTCCCACCGATAACTGCATTGCCTAAACTAGTTCGTTGGGCCGAAGCTTCATTTAGACCAACTGCAATGGGAATCATCCCTGCAATCAAAGCAAGACTAGTCATAAGAATTGGACGAAGCCTTTGAACACTTGAATGCACCACGATTTCAAGCATATTAATTTCATTCCCCTCTTCCTCTCTTATTTTCTCCATTACAGTGTCCACGAGTAAGATTGAGTTTTTTGTCGCGACTCCCATCAGGAGGAGCATCCCAATGATTGAATACATATCTAAACCTTGTCCTGCAATTAATAGCGAAACAAAGGCTCCACCAATAGCCAGAGGCAATGCAGACATAACAATTACAGGAATGAAAAACGACTCATATAGGCTCGCTAGCACCAGATAAATAAGAAGTATTCCGAACCCGAAAGTCATGAGCATGCTAGAACCCATGTCTTCAAAACTTTCTGCTTCACCTTCAAATATATATCGTACCGTTGGAGGAATTTTTAATTCCTTAAAAATTTCTTTTGTTCGCTCAACCACCTGACCAAGCCCAACGCCTTCTGGTAAGTTCGCCGAAATCTTTAAGGAAGATGATCTATTCGTTCTCATGAATTTATTATCCCCTTCGATCTGGACTGTAGTAGCGAAATCACTTAATTGAACTGGCAGAAGATTGATATTCGGAACGAGAATATTTTTCATATTTTTAAGAAAATCATCAGAACCGTGATTGATTTTTACTCTAATATCATATTCTCTACCGTTATCTCTATATCGCGCAGATTCAATACCTTCAATTCGACCACGAATCTCATTTCCTACAAGACTTTCACTTACTCCAAATCGTTGAGCTTTTGCCTGATCAATCTTGACCACCACTTCAGGCTTTCCTGGTTTTAAAGTAGAGTTGAGATCTTTTAAGATATTCTCTTTAACCAATTGATCGTAAACTATCGTCCCATATTTCTTAACTTCTTCATGGGTATTCGCAAGAATCGAAATCTCATATGGACTCGTCCCCATTCCACCACCGCTTAAGCGAACGGATGTGCCTTCCGGGAACTCTTTGAGTTTTGACTCGATGATTTCTCGATACTTGACTTTTATCTGACTCGACTTAAGAGATCTCTCGTCAGGAGATTTTAGAATTGCCCAAATCTTACCAATATTAACTTCCTCATTAGCATTTCCAACGGAGGCAATAAAATCGCGAACGCCATCTACACTCTTAAATGACTTTTGAAGACTTGATGACACTTTTTGAGTTGCATCTAAGGTAAGGCCAGTTGGAAGCTCAATATCTAAAGAAAACTCAGGTACTTCCGACTCAGGAAAGAAAGTACTTGGAAGAAAACCCGCCACATAGAATAAGCTAAATGCAAAACTAATACAAAGAAAAGTGGATTTAATCGGATGAATGAGAATTCCGTGGAGTGATCCTTTGTAGACTTTCTCCATCCATGTCTGAAATTTATCAAATTTTTTAGCAATCCATTCAAATGGATAAACTAACTTTGATAGAAAATTAACCTTTTTCTTACCATGACCCCCTCCCCAGTAAGCTGAAAGCATTGGAGCAATAGTAAGAGCATCAAAAAGGCTGATGATCATCGCGAAGCAGACAGTAAGTCCGAATTCTTGAAACCATTGTCCAGTAGATCCCTGCATGAAACCTACAGCTCCAAAGACAGAAAGAATGGCGAAGGTTGTGGCAATAACGGCCATTTTAACTTCGTTCGTTCCATCAAGTGCTGCTCTCAAAGGAGTTTTACCAGCTTCAAGATGCTTGAAAATATTTTCTCTTACCACAATCGCATCATCTACAAGTAAACCAACAGCTAGGCTTAAGGCGAGAAGAGTCATGACGTTAATAGAAAATCCAAAAAGACTAATGAGGATGAATGCTCCCAAAAGTGAATTCGGTAATGCAAGTCCAGTGATAAGAGTGGACCTGAAGCTTCCCAGAAAAAGATAAACCACTACCACTGTTAGGAAGATTCCGATTAGAATCGACTCTTGAACGTCCCAAACATTATCACGAATTTCTTTAGCCCCGTCTCTTACAACTCTAACTTCCATATCGGAATTTTGCTGTTTAAGAATTTCAGAAAGCTCATCAACACGTTTTTTAACAAGATCGGTAACCTGAATAACGTTGGCACCTGATTGCTTATAAACTTCAATCAAAACAACTTTCTCATTATTATGAAAGCTGCGAGAAGTTTCTTTAGAAGCGCCTTCCTCAACTGCTCCGAGGTCTCTGACTTTAACTGGAGCTTCCCCTCCTCTAAAGGCGATGAGTCTGTTTAAAATACTATCTAAAGATGAGAATTCTCCGAGATTTTTCACGTTGAATTCGTGATCCCCAGTTTTAATGGTACCACCTGGAATGTTCTCACCAGAGCGTGCTAACTCCTCTGAAACTGTAACAAGAGGTATCCTATATTTTTCAAGCTTTGAAGCGTCTAACTGGACATGAATTTCACGTTTGCGCCCACCCAGAATGTCTATTTTCCCAACTTTAGGAACCTGAGAAATCTGAGGTTTTAGCTCCTTGTCGATCCAATCAGTAATCTTAGTTACATCCAGCTTCTTTGATCTAACTGTGATAGTAAGAATAGATGCGCTTGAGAAGTCCATCTTTTGAATAACAGGATTTTTAACTGCTCTTGGAAACTTCTGCTGAGCGAGTGAAACGCGGTCTCTCACCTTTTGTTCCATTACGTCAGGATTCATACCTAGCTTAAATTCAATCTCAATCAAACTGATAGAATTTTGACTGGTGGATTTCATTTTCTTCACACCCTCAAGACTTGCAAGCTCATCCTCTACGGGTTTTGTGACAACCGTCTCCACCTCTTGGGGGCCTGCACCTGGATAGTTGATCGAAACAACCACATAAGGAGTATCTACCTTGGGGTACAGATCTACAGGTAGTGTGAACATAGAAACGATTCCACCCACAATCATTAGGATTACAAGGCATGAAATTAAAATAGGTCTTTTAAGTGAAAGAATAGCGAAGTTCATAGGTTTGTTGCCTGTTGAGAATATAGAATGGCCTGTCCGCTTAACTGCCAAATTTGACCCTGAGTACGTATAAGATCTTGTCTAGCTTGCTGATAATCTTGTTCAAACGTCAGGAGTTGAAAAGTAGTTGAGCGACCATAGCGAGAACGTTCACGTTCAGACTTAAGTTTACTCTCCTGAGCAGAAACAAGTGTCCTAACGAGACTTAACTGAGCAGAGAGTTGTTCGTACTCAAGTCTTAGTTGGGAAAGTCCAGCAATGGATTCATAACGATTTCTCTTAATAGCGTAATTGAGTCCATGTCTTTTTAAATTTGCGGCTTTTTGAACGTCATTAACTGACTCCCGATCCAGTGGCACCGAAAGTCGTACACCAAGCGTGTAAGCTGGGTACTTACCTGAAAGAGTTTTTCCATAGTTTGGATCAGTATCATAGGAAAGACCATTGGTTGAGGCAGATCCAATAAGATTTAATTCCATTTTACTGTTCTCTGCACCGAGTTCTGTTTCAAGGGTTTCTGATGCAAGCTGAGACTCAAGACTTAAGAGATCAGGCCTTGAAAGTGCTTCTTTCTCCGACGGCAAATTGGGAAGAATTGAATCAGACGGAAAATCTTCAAGTGGATCTATAGGATCGTTAAGTTTTTTTTCTCTCATAGAATTGAAGGCTTGCTGGGCTTTTAAAAGTTCAATCTTTTCTTTTTGCAAATCGAAACGACGAAGTTCAACTATTGCGAGGGCCTGCTTAAGATCAGAATCTTCGCTTAATTTGTCTCTAACTCTTTTCTGAGTCCAAGAAAGAAATTTTTCACCTTGAACAATTATTTCATTTTGAGTGGCTACAATCTCCTGTGCTGTTTTCAAACGCCAATAAGTTGCTTGAGAGGCAGCCAGAATTTTCCTCTGCTCGAAAGTATCCTTTTGAACATTACTTTCATTTCGAAATTTTATAATTTCTTGCTGGGTACGTACTCCACGTCCTGCAAAATTCTTAAGTAACGGTACTGTAAATTCGTAAACCAAAGCAGAGTTGGCCACTCGAGGATTTGGGATGAAACTTGCTTTCTTCTGATCAAGGTAAGAATAGTTAGTGTAAAGCCTATGAGTTACCCCATAAGTTGAATATTGCTCCAATCCTAGTTGAAAATTACGTCGCTCTTTACTTACACCCTCAAAAGCTTCGAACTGAGGTTGTCTGTGATCATTTTCGACCTGTAGAAGTGAGAAAGCTTTAATAGAAGTTATTATTTTTGATTCAGATTTTTGAAGGCTTGAAGAGAGAATAAAATTTTGAGTTGATTCAATACGACTATTTCTCTTAGTTACCTCAGAAATATAGTCTTCCAATGTCATTGCAAAACACTGTGAAACGAGGAGGATTGATAAAATAGCAACAGAGTACAGACTAAGCTTCACAAAATATCCTTAAAGTGTTTGTTTGAGTAGGTGCTGGTGTAGTTTTTTAATTTCTTTGGGAGAATAGTATTCAATACCTAAGATTGAATTATACCAATACCCATCAAGAGTTAAAACAATCGACATGATCGTAATTTTATCCAAATCTTCTCTATAAAACCTGGCCATTAATTCATCAAAGTATTTGATATAATCTTTAGTATAAGCTTTATTAAAAATGACTTCAATCAGGCTTCGTCCTAGAGCAATGTGATCCGCAGTGTCGTCAAAGGTAAGGTTGATGTAAGCCCTAAGATGTGCACCTTTTTTGATTGGATCATTTGCCGCTATTTTAACTATATCATGTTGCAAATCTTGCATTAGAGCATCAGAGACTGCAAGTATGAGAGATTCAATAGTTTTAAAGTGATAAAAAAAACCACCCTTACTTAAACCTGATTTTTCTATCAGATTATCAGTGGTTAGTTTCCCCATCCCTTCTTTTATTAGAATCATTTTAGCAGTATTGATAATGTCGCTCTTAGCACTTTTGTAAATGCGAGGAGATTTTGCAATAGGTTTCTTCTTCATATTATGTCATACTATACTAAATGGTCGGTATGGTCAATATGCCTAAAAAAACTAGGTATTTCGAGGAGTTTGAAATGGTTTATATTCAATTATTTGTATCTGTGGTTTTTGAAGTTGTTGCTACAAGCTTGATGAAAAAAACTGATGGATTTACAAATCTACCCATCACAGCACTCATGCTGGCGTGCTATGGAGCAGCTTTCTTTTTTATGAGTATTGTCGTGAAGACTCTTCCAATTGGAATGGTATATGCAACTTGGTCAGGACTAGGAATAGTTCTAGTTTCTGCTGTTGCCTATTTAGTTTATAAACAAGTACTTGATTTACCCGCAATTATTGGTATGACTCTAATCATAGCTGGGGTAGTGCTGATTAATGTTTTTTCTAAAACTTCTGCACACTAATGGCGACATTGAAGATTAAAAATAACACGATACAGAAATCGTGATAAATTAGACCTTATCAATTATACCTAATTATTCTGTTATTCATTTAAGTTTTTTAGATTTCAATACAACAGCTTTTGCTTCTTCAAGTTGTTTTGCTACTTTGAAATACGGCTCACACATCGTGCTCATAAAACCCAGGTTTTTAGCTATTCTGTTAGCAGCTATGATTGCTCCATCATTGTTCGAAAGAACAACAATGGGCCTCTTGACTATGCTGGGCCTAAAAACACTTTCGACGGATGCGTAACAAGAGTTCACATCAACGTGAGCAATCATTTTCGTATCTCCGGTTTAACGTAAATATTTATGATGGCAACAATTCCACCCCAGATTTTAGTTTCGAAATCAAGATCGTTATCCAAGGGGATCTTCTGAGGCATTAGATATGCCTTACCGTTTTCCGAATGGTACTCACCAAGGTGAAAATCATCTCCCACGATAAGGACATTTACTTATACTGATTTTCATAATTTAAAAAACTGAATTGTAAAATAATCCAGGAATAAAATAAAAAAACGAAGGAAAATTATTATCCCCTTGCAACTTGTGCTGACGGGGTCTCACTT